>CALGEM010000138.1 GCA_937881505.1 uncultured euryarchaeote | reverse complement strand
CCGCGAGGCGGGTCGGCGGTTTACCTAGGGCTCGTGGTCTAGGGGTTATGACGTCGCCTTCACATGGCGAAGATCGCCGGTTCAATTCCGGCCGAGCCCACCAGTTCGGTGATGGGCTACATTCTTCAACGACCCGCGCTCAGTTCACCGTATGGGCCTGCTTGACCAAGCCGATTGGGGCGTCTTCAAGCAGAAGGACACGTGGCAGGCCTTCGCCATCGCCATCGTGATGTTCGGTGCAATTTCCTTCGCAGCCCTCTCCATGTTCGACAGCATGGACGAATTGTTCCAATCTGATGCGGAACCGGCGCCCATCCCCAACATCGTGTTTGAGTCGTTGAATCGCAGCGATGTTGAAGCCGGCTTTGTCAACGAGACGGGTTGGTTCAACCTCAACGACCACCGTGGGAGCGTCATCATTCTCGACCTCATGGCCAGGGATTGCAGCAACTGCCACCTGGTTCAGGAACACATTGAGGAAGAAATGGAGGATTGGCATGCCACAGCAAATGCCTCCGGTAAGTCGCTGAAAATCTTCGCTTACGGTGCTTGGTACGATGAGTCGGTCAATTACCTCAACAAGAGCAGTGGCGCATACAGTGTCCCCCTTTACCCCACAGGTTTCGGTTCAACCGAAGCTGCCGTGCTCGAAGACGACTCCACCGCTGACCCCGTTCGTTTGTTCACCACGGGCGGCACGGGGCAGATCCCCGTCGTGCTCATCATCGACGAAGAGGGCTACATCATCGCACAGCAAGCAACCGGCACCCCCATCGACGGGTGGGCCAAATTTGACGGTGTCCTTGAAACAGCGTTGACCGAAGATATCTCGGAGACCTTTGATTCGAGAATCGGATGGGAGGAGCCTGAGACCTCCTACACTGCGGTGTTTGCATTGGGACTTGTCCTCTCCATCCTCGTCTACTTCTCACCGTGCGCTTTCCCTGTACTTCCCGGATTCATCTCCTACTACCTCTCCCTTGGCGCTCGTGAGGACGAGTTGATTGAGCAAGGGAAACTCAAGACAGGCATGCCGAGTTCGTTCAACATCGGTGTACTCTCCGGCCTTGGCATGTGGACCTTCTTTGGCATCATCGGTATCGTCGCTTTGCTCATGGGAGAAGCCTTTGCAAAATCGGGCATCATTCATTACATCGCCATTTTCATTGCACTCTTGCTGATTGTGCTCGGTTCCATGATGCTGCTCGGTATCACCTCGCACGTGATGGGCTTTGTCCAAAATCTGGTCGACAAGTACAGCACGACCGAGGCCGACGAAACCTTCACGCCTCGCCGCAACATGTACCTTTACGGAATTGGCTACGCTGCGGCGTCTATTGACTGCACAGCCGCTGCCGTGTTGCCTTTCGTCATCTTCCTCAGCACCCTTGGAACAACAGCTATCGGCTTCGGAATTGCTGGTCTCATGGTGGGTTTGCTCATTCTGATGATCGCCGTCACCATGCTGGTGGGCATGGGCCGCCAAGTGATGATCAACTTCTTGCGCCGAGCCACCGGTCACATCAAGATGGTCGGTTCGTGGATGATGATCATGGCCGGTGTTGGGTTGACAATTTACCTGACCAACGCCGAGGCCGTGAGCGCTTTCTTTAGTTGAGGGCGGGACGAATCCATCCGTACCAGAGGCCGAAGGCAAGCGCCGTTCCTGAGATGCCGTCAAACACGTAGTGCTGTTTGATGAGAGCGGTTGAAGCGACCAAGAGGGCGCATGAGACCCAAACAACCACGCCGATTGGGCGGGTCCACGTGCCGTTTTCCATCATCACAAATCGGACGAAGAAGACGACCAAAATACTGAGCAGAACATGGATGGACGGCCAAGCATTGTAGGGCGCGTCAGCATCGTGAAGTGCACTCATCATCCAACCAAGCAGGCCTTCGGCACCATAGGCTTGGGAGCGAAGTTCAATCTCAACGGGGAAGATAAGAAAAATCGCAAAGGCGATCCAAGCAGCGACGATGAGTCGTTGGAAGAAGAGCAAACCATGTTGTCGATGTTTTGTTGAGGCGCCCACCCAAGCCGCCCAAGGAAAGTAAAGGTAGAACGAATAGTAGGGGATGACCATCCATGCAACAAAGGGCAATTCCCAATCCAAGGGCATCTCCACTTTCAGGGTGCTCGTGCCCCTCCAAGCAGACAATCGGTTGATGAGCCCATAAGGAAGAGCACCCAGGAGCAAGAACAGTGAGAGGAGAAAGGACCCGTATTTCAGCCGGGACCACTCGTCTCGATTGGGCCACCACCGGTCAATGATGGGCCAATCATTCTTCACCATCTGGACCGGC
>CALGEM010000137.1 GCA_937881505.1 uncultured euryarchaeote | reverse complement strand
GCTGGCGCTGATCCGCGCGGGGGGCTGGCCGGGCGCTGTCGAGGCGGTCGAGACCTACGGGCACCTGCTAAAAACCGAGAACGCCCGCCACCTCGATCCCTTTGTCGCGGCGCGGCTGCGCGCCTCCGCCAATCTGGACCCCGAGAAGATCGCCCGCGTCAAAGAGGGAGCGCAGGCGCTGCGCAAAACCGTGCAGGCTTCCGATGCCGTCTACGTTCTGCCGACGGCTGCGATCGAGGCCCCGCATCTGGCGCCGCTGCTGGAAGATCCCGAGAGTTTTGCCGCAACGAATGCTGCGGCGCTCTGCCTGACCATGCCCGCCAGCCTGCTGGATTTGCCCGCCATTTCCCTGCCCGTCGGTAAGACGGCCGCGGGCTGCTGGGTCGGTCTGCAGCTGGTCGGTGCGCCGGACAGCGACCGCACCCTGCTCGCCACCGCCGCAATGGTAGAAACGCTGCTGATGCAAAACAACTTCACCGGTTTGAATTCACTGCTGCATCAACTGGCCGACCGTGAAATCCAGCGCGTGCTCGTCGAGGGTGGACCGACCACCGTGCACCGATTTTTGGAGGAAGGTCTTGTGGATGAGGTGTTCTTGATTCACAGCGAAGTGGTGCATCAAGAACCGTATGAAGCGGGGCTTGATGCCGAATTGCTTGCCAAATCTGGATTGATGTTGGCAGAGGAATACGTCTGGGGCGAAGAACGGGTTGAGCATTACTTGCGCACGCCTACTTCAGCGTGAGAATTTCGTCCCATCGGTGCGACGACCCCTTACGAAACAGACCCTCGTGGAAGGCACGTTGATGCATGTGGACGCACCGTGCGATGCGCCCCCGATGATTGTAGCATCCTTGACGCGTGTGCACCACGACCAGAAGTTCATCCAGTGAAATGAGTGGCCCGGTAGGTGCTGGAGCGGGCACCGAAACACGTTCGGTCGACCCGTCCCATTCAACGTCCTCAACGGTTGGCGCCTCAAGGGGAGCGTGTTCGAAACGGACGTTGCCCTCGCCAAGTTTCACCGGGCGCCAAGTTGACCGTACACCGTTATCCAGCCACTCCCGAATTCGTTTCAACTGTTCTTTGGTCGCCAGCCCAATATGGGAACGTTCCCACCATCCCGGTGTCCGAGCAAGCGTGACGTGATGAACACCGGGATAGGCATCCCGAGGGTCCAAACCATCGGCCCAGGTCCTGCAGAGACCTTCGAGTCGGACCGTCAAAACGGGAAGTGGGCCGATGTTGATGTCTTGAAGCCGGTACGGGTTGGCCAACTCTCCTTGGAGCAAAATTGGACGACGCTCGTCAATTGGCGGTGCGTTCTCACCGGCCAACAACCCGTCAAGCGAGGTGGATTTACTTCCAAATCGCTTGAAATAGGCGCTGAGATCTGAGCCTTGGAGAACCTCGTCGCTCATCTCGCCAGCGAAGTCATCCAGAAGGACCACTTCCTTTGAAGTGAACAAAATCGGATGTTCCGGCAAGGCCAACGGTGAATTGTTGGCCGAATAAGGCCAACGTCGAGGTGAGCCTTCGTGCATGAGCGTACCTCCTCTCTTCCCGTACATGAACCCGCCTTTCAATCGGTGTAGGTCGCTTCAAAGAGGCATGCAGGACAGGTTACCTTGATGGGGCGAATATCAGGAATGCCGAGGGCGACGCCGCAAGCAGAACAAAGGATGGCTTGACTGACCTGTCCACGCCGTTCTTCCGCTTCCCGAGTTGGGTCGTATTCAAATCGAAATTGGTCCTTGTTGACGAGGGTTGGGGCCGTTGATGGAGGAGTTTGTTGCAAATTTGGGACGTCCTTGTGGGAGGTGTCCCACGATGGTGCAGGGTTGTTCCCTGCTGGTGTGGGCGACGAGGGTGTGCTTTGGAGCATGGTGCGGAGGGTTGCTTCATCCACACCGTATGTTTTGCACAGCCGGTCAACTTCCAGCATCTGGTCGTAGCCAGACAATGCTGCAAGTGCCGCCAACTCGTGCTGTGGAACCGTGGCCATAGCCTGTGGTGTAGTTTTCTCGCTTTATGCGTTGAGGGTGTTCGTGCAGCGGGAATGGCCCGCCACGCTTCTTGTCGTCTGCTCAAATGCCCCAGTAGCGGTCTGCTTGAGCCTGGCGAGTTTGGAGCGTTCGCACGATGGTTGTGACCATCCAGAGAACGGCCACCCAAATCAGCGGTGTCGTCAAATCATCGAGGATCATTTGGACGCTGAATTCGTAGGACGTTCCGCTGAGCACTCGAATGGCGATGTCCAAAGCGGCGTTAAGGAAAGAGTAGACCACCATACCGAACACGCTCAGCACGATCAGGCTGCCAGAAAAGGAACCGCGCTTGAGACGTAGCAGCATGAAACCGGCGGTTGATGTCAAGAAGGCGATCACGGTCCACGCAAGCGAAGAGTGAATCACGCTTAGCCACAGGACCGATTGTGAATTGGCCGTGGCTTCCGTCAAACCAAACGCTCGCCAGCCTTCCGCTACGGCAAAGATGGCGCTGAACAGCGTCGCCGTCCACAAGAGTGAGGAAAACATCGCTGCGTCGGCGTTTTCACGCATTTCCTGAATGACACGGTTCACGGTCGACTCAATGCCCGCGCCCTTGCTGAAGATGTAGAGGCCGAGCACGAGGGGCAAGGCGCCGATGACCACGCCTCCAATTTCGTTTGGAAGCATGATGCCCAACCCAAAAATGGCCAACACAGCACCGAATGGAATCATGATTCGAGAGCGCCATTTGGGGTCTTCAAGCGCCTTGACGATGTAGTAGTAGGTCCCCTCAATGCCTTTGGATTGACGAACGATGACCTTCTCAACGTGGTCGATACGGACTTGGGATGTGATGATGGGAAGGACGCTTTCGTCCTCTGCACCGTCGGTGACCAGGATGGCTTGGTCGGGCTGGAAGGCCGAGACCACTTCATCGAGTTGGGCCGCAATGGCTCGGTCAGAACGCACGCCGACCTTTTCGTCTCCCGTGAGGATGGCGATTTCGACCTCGTCCTCCTCCGACTTGCCATCGATGAGTTTGTCATTTTGAGAAAGAGCCCCGAGAATGGCGTTTGTGTCGCTTTCCTCTGGGTCGGCAATACCGAGTTTCAAGGCGGCCGTGAGGACGTTTCGACGCCCGACAACAGGTCCGCGAATGGAGGTCTTGAGACCAAGGTCGTTGTCTCGGTCAACCGTCAACACCAGTGTCCGTGTCATGCGTGCACCCCCGTTTGGTGGAGCCACCACCGTTCTTTCATTCAAACCCTTGTGCGAAAATCCCCACTCAACGTGGAGGTTCAAGCTTGAGATGTTGGTGCTCGGCGACGAACAGCAGCGATATCATCGTGCCCCGAAGGCGGGTCTTGCCAATCCTCGTCTCCGGGCAACACCAAACCGGCTCCAAGGTTCACGAGCTCGTAAGCAAGGCGGCGTTGTTCTTCCACCAATCTGTCCCAATCCTTTGAATCGTCTTTCCAAATCTTCCACCGCTGAAGGTTTCTCGAGCCACGTACCAATCGTGCGTAGAGTTTGAGGTGGAGTTTAGCAGATACGGGCCACCACACCATGAACACCAAGAACACACCTAACGCGGGTAATTTGGTGATGCCGAGGAGGAGCCAATGTTGGAGGAGGAGTTCGTTCACCGGGCTTGAAGCACTCAACAGCGACCACGTGATGAACAAGGAGGCCATCATCCACCACACTGGGAAAAACACGACGGCTGAGAACACCTTGGCGGTCCCGACCACCGATGAGTCCAGCGAACGGCGCTTGAGGAACCAACTGAGGAGACCGTTGACCTTGTAGGGCACGTAGTTCCCTGCAATGGCGCTCCACGTGACCAACCCAAACATCCACACCAGCGCCCACAACCACTGGACGAAGTACTTGGCGTGGCCCATCAGCGAGAGCCGTTCAGGCCGAGCATCAACGTCATAGGGCGTAATGCCGCGTTGGTCCAAGGTTGCGAAGTGGTGCTGGCAGGCATCGGCAAGGGCTTGCGTTTCCTTGGGCTGCTCCTGGCCCATGAATTCCCAACCCGCTCGCAGGCGACG
>CALGEM010000136.1 GCA_937881505.1 uncultured euryarchaeote | reverse complement strand
TGGCAAAAAAAAATGGGAAGTCTACGGGTCTTGTTACAGATACAAGGTTAACTCACGCGACTCCAGCAGCTTTTGCTTCCCATGTCCCCCCATTATGCCCAAGCCACAACAGAATCGTCGTTGAAACATGCTCACCATCAACTTAGCAAAATGAAGTGGGAACCCAACCTATTGGAGATGAATCATTTTGAAACGGCGGAGGAATTCATTGCTCCGCTCACCGAGTCCATCCGCCCTCACCTGTCAGAAGACACCCACTTGCTGTTCTCCTATCACGGCCTCCCCATCTCGCATGTCAAGCGCATTGACACATCCAAATCGCACTGCCAAACCGTTGACGACTGCTGCACCATTTCTTGCGAAGGAAACAGCCTGTGTTACGGCCATCACTGCTACAAGACCACCATGGCCGTTGTTGAACGGCTTGGACTGCCCTCAGACCGGTGGTCACTCAGTTACCAGAGCCGAGTGGGGCCCGTCAAATGGTTGGAGCCCTCAACAACCCAAATGGTTGAAGCATTGGTCAAAAAGGGGGTCAAAAAACTGGCTATCGTGGCACCGGCCTTTCTCGCCGACGGACTGGAAACACTCGAAGAACTGGATATCGGTATTCGTGAGGAATTCATGGAACACGGTGGCACTGAGCTGAAGGTTATCAACTGCTTGAACGATGATGAGCAATGGATTCAGGGGCTTGAACAACTCATCGCAAAAGAATTCCAGCAGGCTGTGGCTTAGAAGCGGTCAGCGATACGCTCAGCTTCGGCAACCACGTGAGTTACTGAGACACCACTGAAGAACCACCCCGCTCGTGTGAACGATTGGTCTTCAGACATCAGAGACGCCATGTAACCCGGGGGGTAAGAAGGGATGCGGCGAACACCGATGTGCTCAAACACCACCGGCGTTGACTCGCTCAGCAAATGTCGCAAGGAAGCCTCAACCTCCTCGTGCGATGAAGAACGGACGGACGGTGCCATGACCCGAAACAGTCGATGGCCTGCTGGCGCTCGAGGACTCCCGTGAACGTCGCTTTCGTGCAAAATACCGCTCACCGGGCAAGTTTCATCGGGAATCAAGGTCCCATACCCTACCTTGACCGATGAGACCTGCGCCTCGGTGTAGCCCACAGCGTAGACGTTGAGTTCGGTGAATTCACGTGCCGTGCGACGAAGCGGAGCGCACCAAATCACTGAGGAGAGGGGCATATTTCGTGCTTCTGCCACCTCTTTGGGCGTGTCGGGAGGGGCGTTCATGGTGAAGGAGACATTGTCAAGGGACTCAAGGCGGTGAACAAGGCCGTCAATCAGCGTCTGCATTCCACCTTCAAAGGAGGCCGTCGAACCCGGCTTGGGAGTGAAGAGCGGATAGGTCCCGTTCATCATGTCCTTCACTCTCTTCCATTTCACAGGAGGTTCGGTTCCGAAACGCGTCAGAGAGGGCATTAAAAAATCAGCATCCACATGGGCGGAGCGGTCGTTCACGATGCCAAGGGTCATGGCGTCGTTGACCGGTGCCAACGGCATGGCTTCAGCCACAGAAAGGGTGCCTTGGCGGGCGCCTTTCAGGGCTCGCCACACCTTGAGTGGACCCCCTTTGAAGATGAGCAAAGGGGAGAGTTTTCGGCGACGACCCTTGGTTGAAATCCAGCGCGCCTTGGCCTTGGGATTTGAGGCAGAAAAAAGCTGGCCGAGGTCCAAATCGTTCACCAATCTCCAGAAAGCAGGGTGCGCTCGTGTGGCGTTGACAGCGACATCGCAGATCCATCCGTCTTGAGTCCAGGTCTCGATGACGCCCCCGCAACGCTCGCTCTTCTCCACAATTTCAACATGGATGTCCGGGCGTTTTGTGGCGATTCGGTAGGCGACGGTCAATCCAGAAAGGCCTGCGCCTACAACGCAAACAGCGCTCGAGTTGTCAAGGTCGCTAGCCACACACAACGGCCGGCGCAGTTCATCGCCGTATCGAATCCAATCTTTCAGCGACGTCACGCCATCACCTGTTGAGCCAATCGACGGGTTGGCGGAGCACGTTCACCATCGCCTCCTCTTCAGAACCCGGCTTCACCTCATGACAGTACTCCCACCGGGAGGTAAGAGGGAGGGACATCAAAATGCTCTCAATTCGTCCGTTCGTGGTCAAACCGAATTTCGTACCCCGATCGTAGACCAAGTTAAACTCAACATAACGACCTCTTCGAAGTTGCTGCCACTCTTTCTGTTGGGCCGTGAAGGCCATGGTTCTGCGGCGTTCAAGAATCGGCATGTAGGCCTCAAGGAAATGGGAGGCGCAATCCTCAACGAAGGCAAAACACACCTCTTTGCTTTGAGACCTCAAGTCATCAAAGAACACGCCACCTACACCACGACGTTCCCCTCGATGCTTGATGTGAAAGTAATCATCGCACCAGGTTTTGTACGCGTCGTAGTCAGCGACCTCATGACGATCGCAGACATTTTTGTGGACCTGATGGAAATGCACAGCGTCCTCTTCAAACAGGTAAGAAGGGGTCAAATCTGCGCCACCACCGAACCACCAGCTTCCCTCAACCACACCCTCGCCCCGCTCAAAATAACGGTAATTTGCATGAACGGTTGGAGCCATTGGGTTGTGGGGATGAAGTACTAGGCTCAATCCAGTGGCAAAGAAATCCAAATTGTCACTCCCTAAGTCGTTTCCACCACCCATTCTCGACGCTGCTTCTGGGCTCAGAATACCGTGGACAACACTAACGTTCACGCCAGCCTTTTCAAAAACATGGCCGCCAGAAAATACACGACTTCGGCCACCCCCTCCCTCTTCCCGAGTCCATTTGTCTTCTCTAAATGTTGAAGAATCCAATTGAGCGATGGCGTCACAAATGATATCTTGGATTCGATGTACCATTTCAACCAT
>CALGEM010000135.1 GCA_937881505.1 uncultured euryarchaeote | reverse complement strand
TGGACGCTGCCCGAACCGCTTCTTTGGCTGGAGCGAGGTCTTCGGCTGTTCGCACGTAACTCACGGCGATGTAGTCGGCGCCGTTCTCGAGAGCATGTTGCAAAGCGGCTTGATCCTTGGGCCCGATGGCGGGCAGGTCAACCAGTGTGCCCGGGACGTTCACGCCTTTGCGGCTGCTGATGGGACCGCCGTCTTCCACCTTGCAGCGAATGTTCCCATTGACTTCCCCCGAGGTTGACATGACCGTCAATCGAATGAGACCGTCGGCGACCAAAATGGGGTCGCCCACCTTCAACTCGGCCGAAAGACCGCCGTATTCCACGGGAAAATCCGTGCCATGGGTCGCATCGAGTTCTCGAACGCCGCAGTGAAGGTTGATTTCCGCTCCCTCCTCCAGCATCTCAACCTCAGGAAAATTTCCGAGGCGAAGTTTCGGCCCCGGAAGGTCAGCGAGGATGCATGTGGGCCTGCCCAGCTCGTCTTCGATGGAGCGAACCCGTTGATAGAGGTCCGTTTTGTCTTCGGGCTCGCCATGTGAGTAGTTGAAGCGACACACGTCCACGCCCGCTTCGAGCAGGGATTTGAGTGTCGCACGGTCATCGCAGGCGGGACCGATGGTCGCTACGATGCTCGTTCGTCGCATGCGCTGGCCTCCTCACTTGTAGTAAAGGCGGATGACAAACTGGTCGATGTTGAAATCGTTTACCCGCTCGTTGCGGATTTTCATGGTCCATTCGCCGTCGCCGTAGGTTGATTCGCTATCGGCAAACATGTAGCTCGAGAGTTTGAGGTGGACGCAATCCTGTTCGCTGCCACAGTCGCCGGCATCCCGAGACTCGGTGTCAGTCGAGGTCGTGTTCGCCGCTTCCTCGTCCTCTTCGTTGTAGGCGTAAATGTCCAATTTGGCTCGGCAGTTGTTGGCGCCCGGTAAAGACGTGCAATCGCCGTCTTCCTTAGGGTACTCAAGTTCAATCTGAGCCTTGACGATGGTGTTGCCTGCATCCCTATCGTAGTGAATCATGGTGTCGAAGTCGTACTCTGCAGGGTTGCCACTGCTGTTTCCAGCGATTTCAAAATCGTTCCAGTAGCCAGCGTAACTGACATGAACGTCGATGGTGGTGCTGTCGGTCATCTCCACGTTGTTGGTGATGGTCAAACCGATCTCGTATTCTCCGGGAGCAACGTTGCTCCAGTCAACGGTGGCACCAACCAAGTCATCGTCGTTCTCCGGGTCGCCATCGTTGTCCTTGTCCACGGTCAAATCAAGATCCCAAGCATAGCCATCTTCGGGGATGTACTGGGAGGAAGTATCTCCCGAGGTTGATGAAGACGCATCGAGTTGAATGGTGGTGGTTTCAGTGACGGTACGGTCGGTGATGCTCTTGTCCCGTGCACAAATCCACACGAAGATGTCATTTTTTTCGTCGATTTCCTCGTCCTC
>CALGEM010000134.1 GCA_937881505.1 uncultured euryarchaeote | reverse complement strand
CGGCTCAAGGATGGGGATGTTGATGATGGCCGCCGCCGAACCGCCCGAGTTGTTGGCGTAAACGGTGAACATCGAGATTGTCATGTTAACGGTTGGCGTGCCGCTGATGACACCGTTACTGAAGTTCAACCCATTCGGTAAAGCAGGATAGACGGACCAGTACTCAATCACACCACCATCGAACGTCGGATGAACGCTGGACATGGCCACCCCGCGGGTGAGGGTGAGGTTGTTGGGTGAATAGGAGAGATTACCCGTCGGCTCGAGAATCGTGATGTTGACCGTGTGACTTGCTGCACCTCCCGAGGTGTTGGCCCAAACGGTGTAGGTGCTAAGCGTCATGTTGACCGTTGGTGTGCCGCTGATGACACCGTCACTGAAGTTCAAGCCAGCAGGCAGTGCAGGGGATATGGACCAACTGGAAGCGTTGGCGCCCGAAACCAATGGGGACAAAGTGGCCATCTGAACGCCACGGATTAGGGTTAGATTCTCGGGGTTGTAATCGAGGAAGACAGGAGGCTCAAGCACGGTGATGTTGAGGGTGGTGCTGACGCTTCCACCTGAGTTGTTGGCCCAAACGGTGTAGGTGGTCCTGGTCATGTTGACCAGCGGCATGCCCCAAATCGTGCCGTTGCTTGATTCGAAGGTTAAACCAGCAGGCAGGCTGCCATTGATGGCCCACGAGATGATCTCACCCGGACCGGTGAGGGCTGGCAACAACGGGAGGGCGGTGCTGACTTCGCCGCGCACCATGGTCACATTCTCCGGTGAATACTTCACGCTCGTGGGCACCTGGTCGTTCACAGTGATATTGAGATAGGCGAGGCTTGAACCGCCGGAGTTGTTCGCCCAAACCGTGTAGGCCGTGGTGTTCCACAACTCGGTTGGGATTCCCCAAATCGTACCGTTGCTGGTTTCGAAAGTCAATCCAGCGGGCAGGCTGGCGTTGATGGCCCACGAGGTGATTTCACCCGGACCTGTGAGGGTTGGCGGCATTGGCAAGTCGCTGCTGATGGTATTGTTGGTCAGGACGAGCGCGTTGGGTGAGTAGGTAATGGTTGGAATTTGGTCGACCACGGTGAGGTTGAGGTAGGCCACGCTCGAACCACCGCTGTTGTTGGCCCAAACCGTGTAGGCTGTTTGCGACCAAAGTTCGGTTGCTGTACCGTAAATCGTTCCATTGTTGGTTCCAAAGGACAAACCTGCAGGCAGGTCTGGAGAGATAGCCCACGAGGTAATGACACCGGGACCTGTCAAAATGGCGGTCAAGGGCAAATCACTGCTCACCGTGTTGTTGATCAATTGCACCGTGTTTGGTGAATAGGAGACCGTTGGGAGTTGATCTACCACGGTGATGTTGAGGTAAGCGAGGACGAAGCCACCGCTGTTGTTCCCCCAAACCATGTAGGAGGTTCGATTCCAGAGTTCTGTCGGCGTACCGTAAATCGTTCCGTTGTTGGTGCCAAACGAGACGCCGCTCGGAAGACTTGCGTTGATGGCCCACGAGGTGATTTCACCCGGACCTGTGAGGGTTGGCACGAGCGGGAGATCAATGCTCACCGTGTTGTTCGTCAACTCCAGGTCGTTTGGAGTGTAGCTGATAGATGGAAGTTGGTCGACCACGGTGATGTTGAGGTAAGCGAAAGTTGAGCCACCGCTGTTGTTCCCCCAGACCATGTAGGATGTTTGGTTCCACAATTCCGTTGGCGTGCCATAGATGGTTCCGTTGTTCATACCGAACGAGAGACCTGCAGGCAGGCTGGCATTGATGGCCCACGTGGTGATTGCTCCGCCCGTGTTCGTCTGGTAGTTGATGGAGGACGGACGATGCGCCCACAATTCAGCACCCGTGCTTCCATCATCAGCAGAGAAATACAGGGCATCCTCAACGAGGACGTCCATGTATTGACCGGGTTGGCTGTATCCAGAACCGCTGTTGATGTCGGTCACACGCCAAATGGATTGATTGGAGGTGTCGTAGGCCCACAATTCTTGACCAGCGCTGTTATCAGCGTTGAAGTAAATGGTGTCGCCAACGACGTGATGCATGTATCCTCCGGGATTGCTGCTGTCTGACCCGTTGAAAATGTCAGCCACTTGCCAGGTGGAATGGTTGGAGGTGTCATGCGCCCACAACTCGACACCGGTATTCCCATCAGCAGATGAGAAATACAGGGTATCACCAACGAGGATATCCATGTAAAATCCAGGCCAGTTGAGAGACGAAGTACCGCTCGATATGTCTGTCAACTGCCATGTCGTACTGTTTGTGGTGTTGTGGGCCCACAACTCGTTTCCGTTATCTTGGGAATCATAGGCGTCGAAATAGATCGTGTCGCCAACAAGGATTGTCATGGACGCTCCTGGAGAATTATGCCACGCACCGCTGTTGATATCGGTCACTTGCCAGGTGGAACCGCTTGAGGTGTCGTGAGCCCAGATTTCCATCCCAGTGCCCGAACCATCATCAGCAGAGAGGTAGATGGTATCGCCGATAACAAGCTCCATGTTGTTGTATCCTGGGTAACTGTGGAGAACACCGCTGTTGAGGTCAAACACCCGCCATGTGGAATGATTGGATGTGTCATGCGCCCATAATTCAACACCAGTGCTTCCGTCATCGGCGGAGAAATAGATGGTATCGCCAACCTGCAAGGCCATGTATTGTCCGGGTGTACTGGTGGGAGAACCGCTGCGAATGTTAGCCGCACGCCATGACGATTGGTTGGATGTATCGTATGCCCACAATTCCTGACCGGTGATTCCATCATCTGCAGAGAAGTAGATCGTATCTCCAACAAGGATTGACATGTATAATCCAGGGCTACTGGAGGAACCACCGCTGGCGATGTCAGCCGCTCGCCATGTTGAGTGATTGGAGGTATCGTGTGCCCACAACTCTCGCCCCGTGCTTCCATCCACTGCATCGAAATAGATGGTATCTCCGACGAGGATTGTCATGTATGTTCCCGGACTGCTCTGCCCTTGACCGCTGTTGATATCAGAGACCATCCATGTTGTTCCATTCGAGGTATTGTGTGCCCACAATTCAACCCCGTTGGCGTACGTTCTTGCATCAAAATAGATGGTTTCACCAACGAGAATGTACATACCGTTTCCTGGATTGCTCGAGGGAATACTACCAACGGTCCGAATGTCATACACCTGCCACGTGGAGCCGTTTCCAGCCGTGATGTTGATGAAGTCAGGCTCATAATGGACGTATGTGTTGTTCGTCCATGTGTTGTTTTCGGGATTGTATTCGAACGAACCCGGAGGTTCGTCAATGATGGTGATGTTGATGGTGGCCGAGGTTGAACCGCCTGAGTTGTTGGCCCAAATTGTGTAGGTAACAGCCGTCGTCTGCAAGACCGTTGGAATACCCCAAATCGTTCCGTTGCTCGTGCCAAAGTTCAGGCCAGCTGGTAAGGTAGCGTTGATCTCCCAAGATGTAATCGCACCAGAGCCCGTTAGCGTAGCGGTCAGCGGCAGGTCACTGCTGGTCTGATTCTTGGTTAGTGTCAGATTCTCAGGTGAATAGGAGAGCGTCGGCAACTGGTCTAGAACCTCGATTGTGATCGTCGTTGTGTTAGTACCACCAGAATTGCGTACCGTAATCGTGAACGTTGTATTGGTCAACAACTCCCTTGGCGTTCCCGAAATCGTACCTGTTGTTGGGTGTATGCTCAAACCGGTTGGCAGGTCAGGGCTGATGGAATATTCGTAAGGCTGGGAAGAGGAATCAAGGAGCATGAATTCTAAGTCGTCATCATTCGAATCATAGAAGGCGATATTGAATTCATCATTCGAATCAATGACAAAAGAGACCTCATAAAGCACGTTCGACCTCAACACACTGTGACTCCAAGATGAATTGCTAGAGCAAGACGAGGAACAAGTTGAGTAGAGAAGTTGGTGATATTGCCAATCAATGTGCATAATGTGCATGTGACCATCAGAATCGAATTCAAAGTCTGAGTTGAATCCGGGCGTCATCAAAGCATTTCCGAATGACGAACCGTTTGCAAGAGTTGTGTTTGACCAAGAGGAAGCCGTTGTACACGAAGAAGAACACCATGCATACTTGATTGCATCATTGGTGTCGTCATGGTATGAGATATGCAAATCATCGTTTGAGTCAACCGCTATTGAAGGCATACGTCCAACATACCCGACGGTATCGACTGATATGTTCGTCCAAGATGATACCGAAGTACAAGATGACGAGCACGTGATGTACTTTAGGTCGAGAGTAGAGAATAGTGAGTAAGCAACATGCAAATGATCGTTTGAATCGATGATTAAATCAATTCCACCAACTCCAGCTGAACTCGTCCCATCAATCGTAATGTTTGTCCAGGATGACGCAGTTGCACACGAAGATGAACATGTAGCGTAGTATAGGTTAGCACTACTAGCGCTGAGATTGTAGTAGACAAGATGTAAATTATCACTCGAATCGATGGATAGTGCTCCATCAAACATTTCCCCAGAAGCGATTGTGATGGTAGACCAAGAAGAAACACTACTGCACGATGAGGAACATGTAGCGTATTTTATGCCTCGATTACCGGTATCATCTCGAGCATAGGTAATGTGTATGCGGTCATTGGAATCAATCGCTATGCTTGGAGCACGTCCTACATTTCCAGTTGAGTCGATGGCGATGCTAACCCAAGTTCCACTTGCGTCTGTTGCGTACATAAGCGACGGCGCACTACCAGATACATGGTTTGAGTAAGCGACATGCTGGTATCCGTTTGAATCAAGGGCGATGGAATTCCATTGCCCTGCATCACCAATGCTATCTATGGTCGTTGATGGAATCGCACCGCCAGTATTTGTTGGTGTTGCGGTTGGCGACATAGCCGTATTGTTGGTCAAGACAAACCAGTCAGGAGAATAGGAGATGTCCGGTGCTTCATCGTTCACAGTGATGTTGACCGTGGCTGAAGACGAACCTCCGCTGTTGTTCGCCCAGATTGTGAAAGTCTTGAGCGTCATCAAGGACGTTGGTGTTCCCCAAATTGTTCCGTTGCTCGTTCCAAAGGAGAGACCGCTTGGTAGTGCGGGGCTGATCTCCCACGATGTGATTGCTCCTGAACCTGTTAGCGTAGCGTTAAGTGGCAAGTTGCTACTCTGGTTACCCTTGGTCAGAACAAGTGTATTCGGCGAGTAAGATAGAGTCGGAACTTGGTCATTCACTGTCAGGTTGAAGTAGACTTCAACCGATCCACCAGAGTTGTTGGCCCACACCTTGTATGCCGTTCGTGTCCAAAGCTGAGTTGCAGTTCCATACAGTGTTCCGTTGGCACTTCCAAAGGATAAGCCAGTTGGCAAGTTCGTATTGTTCAACTCCCAAGACGTGAGTGCTCCTGAACCGGTAATAATCGGCTCTAACGGCAAATCGCCTGAAACTGTATTATTGGTCAGTGTGACATTTTCCGGGCTGTATGTTATTCCCGATGGAACCTGATCAATCACTGTCAAGTTGAAGTAGACTTCAACTGAGCCTCCAGAGTTGTTTGCCCACACCATGTATGAGGTTCGTGTCCACAACTGAGTTGCAGTTCCATACAGAGTTCCGTTGGCACTTCCAAACGATATGCCAGTTGGCAAGTTGGTATTATTCAATTCCCAAGAGGTGATTGAACCAGAACCGGTAATAATCGGCTCTAACGGCAAATCACCTGAAACAGTATTATTGGTCAGTGTCAAGTTCTCTGGTGAATACGAGAGCGTCGGCAACTGGTCTAGAACCTCGATTGTGATCGTCGTTGTGTTAGTAC
>CALGEM010000133.1 GCA_937881505.1 uncultured euryarchaeote | reverse complement strand
GACCTTGCGTTGACGGGAGAGTTCGCTCAAAACCCATTGGAGGACATGAGCGGTCATGGTGGGTCCTCAGCGGGACGCCCTCATATCCCTTCGCTTTCAGAAAAACAGGAGGAAAGGTGCTCGCCTTCAGCCATCAATTGGTCAACATCTTCGGGCGTGTCGATGTTCATGTTGAGCCAAGGTGCGAAAACAGAGACTGGGGCGAAATGCACGAGGTCGCGCAGTGGCGTGTCCTGTTGCGCTTGGCTCACGGCCACCAGAGCTTCGCTGCCCAACACCACGGGGTGGCCCTTTCGGCCATCATGTGCAGGAGCGACGTTGCCTTCATGCTCGAGAAGGGCCTTCAGAAGGTGTACATCCCAACACGGTCGGTCGACGGGAACCACGACCAAACGCTGCAGCTCCTGTCCAAGACCATCAACGAAGGTGCGCAGGCCGAGTTGAAGAGAACCCGTCCGACCCAGGTCGGGTTGAGGGTTCACAACGATGCGGGCACTCGGCAACAGCGCCTTGACTTCGGGCACAATGTCGGCGTTCACCACCACAACAGGTGTGCAGTTCGCTGCGAGAAGCCGCTCGTGCGCCCATTCAACGAGCGTGCGGCCGTTCACTGAAACCAAGGCCTTTGGACGACCGAGGCGGCGGCTCAAGCCCGCTGCGAGCAGCACGGCCGGTACCGTCTCGGTGTTCATGGTTGAAAGGAAGGCGCTCTCCCCTTTGGGTTTGCGTTGTTTTGAACTTGATATACACTTGAACTGTCAACCCCCTATGGTCACATGGAAACCACCGGGGCACTGGCTTAAGTCCAATCGAGATGCCTACGAGCGCTCCATTGAATTTCTTCAGGGAATTGTGGCGGGTTCACCGAAAATGGAACTCAAAGAAAACGTTCAATCCCTCCCGGCCATCACCGTCCAGGGCGCTTCAAGGCGTTGGTACTCCATCAACACCAGAGTAACCTACATCGAGGATTACATCGAAATTGACGGAGATTACCGAGAAGTGAAAGAAGTGCATTGGAACATTGCCATTCATGCTGCGGCGTGGAAAAGCGACATCATTGAACGAAATCCGTTCGCAGTTTCGTTGTGCATCAATCCCCGCTCGGAATCCAGAGGTTTGCCCATCGGTGACCAGGTAGCGGCGTTGGCTTTGGCGCTCCAAAACGACAAAACGACGGCGATGCGTATTCCCCTGCTGGCTCAATTCATCGTCTCCCCGAGAAACGCGCTCAAGGAGGTCTACCAGTTCAGCGAGGAAGGTGTGGTCATGGAAGATGACGTCTACATGGATGAATACGATGAGCACGACATCGAAGAGTACGACTTCGTCGAAGACATGGATCCGGACTGGCCTGGTTTAGAGGTGTTTGATCCTCTGCATTTTGAGTATCTTGCACTCGAGATTGAGAACAAGCAACTCGATTCGTGGATGGAGCGGCAGGAGGAAAGGGCCGTGAGCAACGTGGAACAACCCTGGCATCACGACGAGGACCGCATTTGGCAACTGGAGGATAACCTCCGCAAGGGGCGTCGCTGATCAAAGACCCTTGGTGATTTCTCGACCGATGATCATGCGTTGAACTTGGGACGAACCCTCGTAAATCTGCATGACCTTTGCTCCACGCATCAAGCGTGCAACGGGGTACTCCTCAGAATACCCGTAGCCACCGTAAATTTGGACAGCGTCCGTGGCCACCTGCATGGCCATGTCAGCGGAAAATCGCTTGGCGTGAGCGGCAGATTCGGTGTTGCGCACACCTGCATCAAATTCTGCAGCGGATTTCCAAGTCAACATGCGTGCTGCTTCGATGTTGGTTTTCATGTCGGCCAGCATGAATTGAATGGCCTGGTGTTGGTGGAGCGGTTTGCCAAACGTTTGGCGCTCATTGGCGTATTGAAGAGCGTGCTCGTAGGCTGCACGAGCCAAACCCGTTGCGTGGGCTGCGATGTTGGGCCGACTCATATCGAAGGCTTTCATGGCGTTCATCCATCCGCCGGATTCAGAGCCCCCAATCAAATGGTCCGCAGGTACCCGGACATCATCAAAGGAAATGGAACGTGTATCCGAACAGCGCTGACCCATGTTCGTTTCTTTTTTACCCAGCGAAAAGCCTGCGGCGTCCTTCTCCACGACGAAGCCCGACATGCCTCGATAGCCGGCACTGGGGTCGGTTTTGGCGAGGACAAAGAAAAAGTCGGCGTATCCTGCACCGGTGATCCACATTTTTGAGCCGTTGATGACGTATTCATCGCCGTCTTTGATGGCGGTCGTTTTACAAGCAGCCACATCTGAACCTGCACCGGGTTCGGTAACTGCATAGGAGGCGAGCGCCCCCTCTTCGGCAATTTTCCGCAACCAATGCTCCTTCTGCTCTTCCGTGGCACCGGTGATGATGGGGGCGCTGGCAAGCGCTGTGGCGTAGGCCGCCGTGGCAAATCCTGGGTCGCCCCATGCGAGTTCCTCGTTCACGAGAACTTCCTCAAACGAGCCAAGTCCTGCTCCGCCGTAGGCTTCGGGAATGTGGAGGTTCAGTAGGCCCATCTCGTGAGCGGCCTGAATGGTTTCCTTGGGGTAATGCGCTGTTTCATCCCAATGTTCGGCGTTGGGACGGATTTCATCTTGAGCGAACTCGTGAGCGAGTTCTTTCAACATGGCTTGCATCTCGTCGAGTTGGAAGTCCACCATGCTCCTGCGAAGCGTCGCTCCCTTAAGAGCGATTAGTTGATACACCTCGTCACGTGGAAGGTCAGAGGACAAGATAACCTTGGTGCTCTGCAGCAAGGGCGGCCAAGAAAATCATGTAAATCAGGATGAGAATGACGCCCTCCCATCGCTTGAATTCGTACTCAGAGCGCATCATCAAGAGGGCAACGCCCGTTCCGATAAAGGTCGCAGGGATGATGATGTAAGCGGTCAAAGCAAAACTCGCTGATGTCAGGGAGAGCGGGTGGACCACAGCGGCAAAGCCGATGGAAAGCAGCGGGTCGGTGATGTTTGAACCGATGAGGGTGCCGATGGCCACGCCTTGACTGCGCTTGGCGGCGAGGAAGGCGATGGTCAATTCGGGCAACGAGGTCCCAAGGCCGGAGACCGTTGTGCCGATAACAGCGTGAGGGACGTTGAAGGCGTAGGCCATATCGCTGGCCACGTTCACCAGATGGTGGGCTGCGAACAAGGCCAACAGCAAGCCACTGGTTACCATGAAGGCGTAGGATGCTGTTGTTCGGGTGACCTTCCGCTCGACTTGCTCGCCTCCACTCAATTCTTCCTCAAGGATTTCGTCCCTGTGGGAGAGCAACCAATAGATGTAAGCGATGTACAACGACATCAAGAAGACACCCTCAATACGGCTCAACCCCTTCCCGGTGAACAGGAAAAGAGTCACCAAACCAATCGATGCGAACATGATGAAACCGTCTCGCTTCAACCACGACGGTCGCACCTTCACCCCGCGGAACGCAACAACCACACCAAGAATGAGGGTGATTTGAACCAGAATTGAGCCGTAAATGCCGCCGATGGCCAAATCTCCGATTTCGGGATTTGTGGGAATGTCGGCTGCCGCCGTTGATGTGACCAAAATTTCGGGAAGCGATGTACCGATGGAGACGATGGTCAAGCCAATGACCACCTCTGGCAAACCCGCACGGTAAGCCAAACCTTTGGCGCCCTCAATGAACACATCAGCCGACTTGATGAGCAAGGCCAGGGCCATGGCCAGCAGGGCAAAAGACAGCCAATTATTGTTGATAGCAGAATCCTCAACAATGGAATGAAGAGCCAAAATCCCCAAAAACAACGCGCCGTTGAGAACCAAGGTGTTGCTGAACACCAGCTGAGGAATGCCGGTTTCTTTGGTGGCGGCCTCCTCACCCATGGCTTGTGGACTCACCTCCACTTCTTGACGGTTACCTCGTTAAATGACCGCGCCTTCGTTCTTGACGAAGGCTTTGAACCGCCGAGGACAGCCCAGCACCATGCGCAGGGAATTCGCTGGCGAGTTCTTCGGCACGGCCTTCATGGTCGCCGCAGGCTGTGGAAGTGTTGCGCTTGGCGCCAGCCATGGCATCGTGTCGCTGACGTTTGGTGTCGCCGTAACCCTCGCCATCATCGCCTTTGGACCGCTGAGTGGCGCTCACATCAACC
>CALGEM010000132.1 GCA_937881505.1 uncultured euryarchaeote | reverse complement strand
CTTCTCTTCCAGCTGGGCTGTCCATCGACAGCAGCACGTGCACCATCAGCGGTACGCCGACGGTTGAGACGAGCAACAGGACCTATACGATCATCGCCAACATCAGCAACGTGACCTACCAGGGCAGCATCTGGTTGTCCACGTCTCCGTATGGTACGATTACCTCAACGGTGGAAGGTGCGGCGCTCAACTTGGGCGAAGCGATGACGCCGATCACGCTTAATTTCACGGTGAACGCCAACGCTGGTGGTTCATCCGGTACCAGTGGTGGCTCGTCAGCCTTTGCTTATGCGAACAACAAGCTGTCGACTGGAGGGCGGCATACCTGCGCCATCCTTGACAACGGCGACCTGATGTGCTGGGGACGCGATACTGACGGGCAGTTGGGCACTCCAGGAACCAACACGAACACCTACGCACCTTCATCCACAGCGATTGACCTCGGCACGGGCCGAACGGCTGTTGCTGTTTCTGCAGGAGAGGCGCACAGCTGCGCCATCCTTGACAACGGCGATTTGAAGTGCTGGGGAGACGATGATTACGGACAGTTGGGCCTTGGTTCATCAATTCACACTGATCTCCCAGCCCCTTCACCCACCGCGATAGACCTCGGTACTGGCCGAACGGCAGTAGCAGTTTCTGCTGGAAAGGACTTCACTTGTGCAATCCTTGACAACGGTGATCTCAAATGTTGGGGGAAGAATGGTAACGGGCAATTGGGCACGGGCAGCCAATCCACCCAGTACGCACCTCCATCTACTTCTATCGACCTCGGCACGGGCCGCACGGCGGTTGCGGTGTCTGCTGGAGGTTCCCACACCTGCGCCATCCTCGACAACGGCGACCTGAAGTGCTGGGGGGACAGGGTTTCCGGACAGTTGGGGCTGGGCCTCAATTGGCCTACTGGCCACATCAACAGTCCTGTCTCCACAGCGATTGATCTCGGTACGGGTCGAACGGCTGTTGCCGTTTCTACAGGAGAGTATCACACCTGCGCTATTCTTGATGATGGATCTCTGAAGTGCTGGGGCTATGGCTACTACGGACAGTTGGGCGACGGCTCAACCATGAATGATCACTCACCTGTCCCAGTAGACCTCGGCACGGGCCGAACAGCCGTTGCGGTTTCTGCTGGATATGACCACACTTGCGCCATCCTTGACAATGGTGACATGAAGTGCTGGGGACGGGATGATTACGGACAGTTGGGCGATGGCGGAAGCAATTCTGGAAGTAATGTCCAACAATCACCTGTTTTGGTTTCCGGTAGCAACACTTGGGATTCCACGGCCACTGCCACCACTTGGGAAACACACCCTGCATTACCAGCAGGCATGAGCATCTCGGCTGGTACGATCAGCGGTACACCGTCGGTCTATGCGCTGAACCAAACCTACACGATTTACGCCAATCAGAGCGGTTATTCGACCACGCACGAGTTGT
>CALGEM010000131.1 GCA_937881505.1 uncultured euryarchaeote | reverse complement strand
GTTCTCATCGCTCGACTACAGGACCACGATGCACGTTCTGCAGCAGCAGCTCAACCTTCCGAGGCACCATCGGATGCGACTGAAATTTACGATGCCATTCAAGTCAAGGAGGGGAAAGTCAAGTTCAGATGCCGAGTGTGTGGGGTACTGCTCGCCGTACCGCCCGGCTACAAGGGGAAGGTGGAATGCCCTGCTTGCAAAACGCAGCAACCCGTGCCGAAGCCCTCAACATTCGACGAGCGATACCCGTTTGATTTGACCCGCAACCAGTGGTCGTTGGCGATATCGATTGCCGGCGTGGTCATTGCCCTGGTGGCCATCTTCGTCTTCTTTAGCGCGTTTTCCTACGACGTGATGTGCCCAGAGGAGGCCCGTGGCGAAATTGTCCAAGATGGTGAGACCTACAAGACATGCGATGGAGGCTCGTGGGGACCAACCCTAACTCGACTCTTCGTCTCCTGCTTCGTCTTGGTTCCACTGGCAGCCGCATTGACACAATCAGGATTTGCTTTGCGCAAACCGAAGGTGTCCCTCCAACAACCAATTCAGCAGGCTGGAGCAGGTACCTCAACCTCTGGCCACGGCTCCGTCGTTCAACAACAGGAGCAGTTCTCCGATTCGGCCTCGGCAGAAGTGTTGCAACGGGTTGCGAAATATGTTGGCGTGGGGCTCACCGCAGGCTCTATGCTTGTCGCTTTGGCGGCCGTTGCCTTTGTTGTCTTCATCATCTATCTTCTCTTCTTCTGGTCGTACTGAAGGTTTTCTCACTTGAACAAACGGTACCATTCAAAGAACACAAACATGAACAGAAACACAACGAAACCAATGAAGCCCTTTTTCTGATTTTGTTCTACCTCCGATAACGGCCATCCCCGTGTTTCCGTCATCGAATCATCCTGTTTTGGGACCGGGACAGACGAGAATATCATCAGCGATAAGCCCAGCATGGGCGCCCATAATCCATTGTAGGCCCAGAAGAAATACCCCAAATTATCCAAGTCCGCAGCAAACGAAATCGGTACGACGAAGTCGATGATTGACCAATCCACGGCCCAAAGGGGTTCGCCGTAACTGCCACTGTCGAACTCGGTTCCAATGCAAACGAAAAACCAACTCACGATGAAGCCAATCGGTACCAAGAGAGAGGCTAACAGTGGGGAGAGGAAATATCCGATTTTGGACTTGGCATTTACAGCAATTTTGAGCGGTATGAAAAAGCACAACGACATGGTGAAAATGAACACAACGTTGGCCAGGAGGCTCCAGGTCCAAATCATCAAGAAGTATTGTTCAACGAGAGGTCCCTGAAGGAAATATTGAGGAAAAGGGGTGGTTCCTGCTATGTTTGCAATGAGAATAAACAGGACACAAAACATCTTGAATTTCGGTGGTGTTTGAGCAATAAAATCTCGCAACTCCTCCCAATATTCTCTACGGAAGATCCTGAACATATCGTTGTCCTCCAAGCCATTCTCGCATTTAATCATTCATCCGGACACGGGCAAACCCTTCATGGTAAATGCCGATTCTGAGGCGCTACAAGTGTTCATCGAGCATCAAATCGGTGGGAGAAGTGTCATATTCAATTGACACCATCCCCTATCATGGGAGAGGAAGGGGCGCCGCTCACCGAGCGAGTTGCCGAGCCACCTCTTGTCCAATCAGAAACCCCAAGAGACGGCGACCCTCAAGGTCCCCCCCTGTTCTTGATAGGGTTGCTTTTACCGATTATTTCCGCGCTGGTCTTCTTGACCATTACAATGACGACCTATGACGATTACATGCTTCACCGTGCAGCTCGAACTCCTAGGTTTGATTCATATGTTGAATTGGATAACATGACATATGATGTTTATGAAATTACAATGACGGGTGGTTTTTCGGAAGACTTCCCGCCTGACTGTCAAGATGACTGTTGGGAATTCTTGGTTGAAGTGTATTCTCCAAACGCATACGGTCGTGGCGTTACGGGGTTGATTTGGGGCTCTTCTGTGGAGCCTTCGTCGGCGTCCTTTGACCCGATTGTAGAAGATGGAAACACATGGTACAAAATGGACCTCAAGTATTGCGAGGAAAACGGTCCGGAGGTTGATTGCGAAGAAGGGATGTTTATCCGAATCAACACTGATGGCACCGTTCACATCGCCACCAATTATGGAGAGCCGTCGTACATCGAATACGCCTATACGAGTCCGGATATTGAGAGGAATCTCATGCTTCGACAAGTCTTCCTTGGATTTTGGCCCATCCTCATCATTGTGGGAATTGTCTGGGGTCGCATGACCGGCAGGGAACAATTCGCCAACGGTCTGATGACTGGAGGAGCGGTATGCGTGGCGCTACCAACGCTTGCGTTCATCAATGCGATTTTCTCTGGCGGATTACGTTGAAGCGAGCCGTCTGCCCTCCCAAACAATAATTGCATCGACATGGTTCTTCTCATTTCATGGGTGAAGACCTGTCTGACGACATGCCTGAATCTTCGGAGTCTGAACCTGTCCCGGGCAAGATTGGTGATACAGAGATTTGGTGGCTGCCGTTCGTTGCTTTGGGTTTTTTTCCATTCATCTTCAGTATCATTTGGATAGACTACGTATGGCACGATCAACCTCCTTGGTTTTTGGATTTCTGGGAGTTCGTTGTTTACCCAGTTGTCAGCATCGGTATCGGGCTTTCACCAATTTTCGTCCTCATGTACGTGGTCTATCTCGTCCGAATCACCCGCAAGCGAATTGAGAGCGGGACGACCAACCTTGCCCTCTCTCTGTTCCATCTTCTAACGCTCATCGTCCCGTTCTTGGGCTTTGGCCTGTTCTTGTTATTTGCAGGCGCATCGGGCGCGTGACTGAACCCATATTTTGTAGGGCATCGCCTCAGGAATTACTTGAGATAGACTCAATTATGTGGGATACATATTGCGTCCTATGCGAGACCTTAGGTTCTCCCTAGGCCTTTTTCTCATTGTGCTCTCCATTCCGTTTTTCTCTTTTTCAGGTGATTTACGTTTGGAATGCTTGATCAACGAGGCTGACAACTGCGACCTGTACAAGAACATACAGATTGGGTCGTTAGCCACCATGACCGTCGGCATGTTGCTCGCCATTCTTTCCAGACCGGGGGGGACGGGAATTAAGCTGCTCGATGAATATGACGAGGAAAAGATGTTTGACGATTTTGTTGCAGGCTTTGATGATAAACCCCGCATTGACGCCGTCGGTGTTGTCCAAGAGGGCTACGAGTGGGTGGAACATCCGCCCAACTCCAACACGTGGTTCACGCGTCCTGCGGTAGGTGGGTCTTGGAAGAAGTACAATGGTTGACATTTCAAACGATGACTAGGCAGAGGGTAGCGTTCCGAAGGACGCACTGAAAGCCCTTTGAAATTGTAAACCCGT
>CALGEM010000130.1 GCA_937881505.1 uncultured euryarchaeote | reverse complement strand
CCTGGACCATGACGGAAGGAACGATGGTTGCGTTCAACAACGACGACCTGCTTCACAGCGCCCTCAACGGCCAAGACGTCACGCTAACGCCTGAGCCCGATCAATTCGGTACCATGGTGTTCTCCTTCGAGGTCACGGACAGCAACGGTTTGAGCGATTCCCACAACATCACCTTCACGGTGAACAACATCAACGACGCTCCGGTCATCTGTAACATCGAGCGCAGCGACTGTATGCCAATCTTCTCCGAAGACGACGGCAACTACAACATCCTCCCAGAAGGCTTCGGTACTCACACCAAGTTCTTGGGCGATGTGTCAAACGCTACCCGCTCGTACATCCGAGACATGGCTAACGAGCAGGCTCCAACCCGCCAAGTCTACACCTGGTCCGCCAGCGCTGTTGACGTCGGCACCTCGGACGCTTGTTCCGCCTTCAGCGTTGACATCGTGAACAACGAATTGGCCATCACTGAAAACACCAACAACGAGTTGGGTGGCAAGTGTACGGTCACGCTCGGTCTTGCTGACGACGGTGCTGAGAACCAGAACGCCGCTGACTTTGATGTGGTCTTCTCGGTCGCTCCAGTCAACGACGCTCCAGTCATCATGGACTGGAACCGCACGACCAACACGGTCATGGTCGCTGACAACGGTTCAATCCCCGCCCTCCCATGGTCCATCTCCTTGATGGAAGATGACGAGAACGTGGCGAACCTGACCTACGACCTCTCCGCCATCAAGACGGATGTTGACCACGAGATGGACGACTTGACTTGGACGGTTGAATCCACAGACCAGTGTGTCTACACGAACTACTTCACCACGACCATCGTCGGTGATGACCTCGTGTTCGACCTCATTGAGGACGCAACCACCAACGCCAACGACTGGGAGATTGACTACCTGAACAACAACGGTATCCACCAGATTGGTCCGTCCGGTTCCGAGTACTGTCAGATCCGCTTGGTCCTCCGAGACACACCAACGGCCCCAACCACGCAGGGCGAGTACGACACGTATGTGCCAAACTACGACCAGAGCGTGATGGCCATTGCTGACTACCAGCAAGGTGTTGCAACGAAGGAAATCGGTGTTCGTGTTGAGAACGTCCGTGAGCAGGTCCCAGACTACTTCTTCGACGACGAGGCTGGCTTCAGCTTCAACGGTGTCACCAACGTCATGACCGGTACCTATGTGCCGGTCACCATCGCTGTCAACGGCGGTGGCGACGAGGGTCCATACCGATACGACCACATGCTGGCCATCACCTACCACACGGATGGACACGATGATGTTGAGTTGACTCGCTACTACGCTGTGCCTGACTACGGTGCCAGCGTCAAGTACACCGAGGATGTCTACATCACCAAGGACACCACCCATGTGTGGGTCGAGATGGATGTTGTGACCTGTTTGGCCAACCCCTGCGACATGTCGGTGACCGCTGCAGACCGCTTCCAGGCTGATGAGCCCGGTTCGCACTACGCTATCATCAACAACGTGCAGAGCGACGACCCATGGTCCAAGCCCGGTCAATACGGTAAGAACGCCACGAAGACGTCGGAACGCCGACCGCTCCTCGAAGACAGCAACTGGTGTAACAACATCATGACCTCCTTGGCTACGGCTGACGTGTGTAACCACGCCAACCAACCAGCCAGCAACTTCCTGGCCACGGACCAGTTCCTGCCAGACGTTGTGGAGACCATCGGTGCCAGCGCTGTTCCATCGTTCGCCCCAAGCATTGTCGCTGTGGCCCTCACGGGTCTCTTCGTCAGTGCTCTCTCCTTCGCCAGCCGCCGTGCTGACGACGAAGAGGAAGTGGAGACGATGGCTGAGGACGACGCTGCCGTCAGCCCAGTGATCGCTACCATCCTGATGGTTGCTATCACCGTGGTTCTGTCCGGTGTCATCTACGTGTGGGCTTCCAGCCTTGCTGAAACCGACGTGAAGGGTGTGCCCCGTGTGACCTTTGACATTGAAGACATCAACGCCTTCGATGCCGACCAAGGCCACTGGCGCATCACTGTTGAGCAATCCCAAACCCCGCTTGCAACCCAAGCGGTCGAAGTGAAGGTGTTCTACACCAACGCAACGGGTGCACTCAACACCTACTCGGTCAACCTGGCTGACAGTGCCGGCGTGTACGGGTTCAACCCCGCCAACAGCGACGCCTTCGTGACCTTCGTGGACTCGGTGACCAAGGAACAAATCTCAGAATCGGAGACCCGGTCGGTTTCGACCTTCAACTCCGGAGACACGATCTTTGTGCGCACCCACGCTCCTGATGGCACGCCTCTTGAAGACGCTACGATCACCCTGAGCTATGCTCCACTCAACGGAGACGGTGCTTTGCTCCGAACTTGGGATGACCTGAGCTACGACAAGAAGGCTTGAGGCTTGACTGACGTCGAATCAGCGACTTCGTCCTACGGACGAACGCCTCGGAGAGCGAGGCCCCTCGGGGCCTCCTCTCCTTGGTGCGCTTGTTGTGATGTGCGAAGCCTTTCAAGGTAGGCAGTGCAGGTATCTGCATGGAAGACGCTCGTAGACGGCCAGATGTGGTTGTGTTCGATTGCGATGGCGTCCTCGTGGACGCTGTCAGTTCATGGAGAACGCTGCACGATGCTTTTGGAACGGACAATGCGCTGAACCTGAATCGGTTTATCCGAGGAGAGATCAGCGACGTGGAGTTCATGCGCTCGGACATCCAAATGTGGAAGGCGGTCCAGGACCCCATCCATCAGGATGAGCTGTTCCGGTCGTACGCTGGTGTCAAGTTGATGCCTGGTGCACGGGATACGGTTCAGCGTCTGAAGGATGAAGGCGTCTTTGTCGCCATCGTCAGCGCAGGTGTTGACCTCTTTGTCAGTTCGATTGCAAGCATGCTCAATGTCGACGACTGGATTGCCAACGGGTTTGTCTTTGACGACGAGGGTTACTTGACCGATGAGGGCGTTTGTCGACTCCATGCAACTGGCAAGGGTGAAATCATCACTCGCCTGCTTGAGATGAACGGTTTTGACGCTGAAGCCTGTGTCTCAGTGGGGGATTCAGAAATGGACCTCTCCATGCAGGTAGAAGGGAGCCGTTTCATCGGATTCAATCCCAGTCGTGCGTCTTCGGAAGAGGCGTTTGCTTCGGCAGGCGTGCCCGTAGTTCGCAACAAGGACCTTCGGGATATCCTTCCTCTGATGGGGTTTGAATGAACGACCTTCCCGGTGCTCGCACGAGGTTTAATTCAACCCTCCCTCTGGGTCAATCATGGCCGTGATTGGTCGCCAGCCAAGGGCCAAGCAAGTTTGCTTGGCGTTCCTGATGGTGGGTGCGTTGCTTGTATCAGGTTGCCTGGGCGGTAGCGATGACGGCTTGGCTGAGATTGATGGTGAAGGTGAAGCCATCACCTTGACCGTTTGGCACACCTTTGCGGCTGAAAGCAAGGAAGAGAATGTCTTTCTTCAGTCGGTTAGGGCCTTTGAGTCACTGCATCCAAACGTGACCGTTGATGTGGCGCTCGTACCTTTCGGGGATGCAGACAACCTGTTCATGACCGCTGCACAAGGCGGTGAAGCCCCCGACCTCATGCGTTTATCCAGCGACCAGTTGGGTGCCATCGGTGAGGTTCGTGTTGACGGTTTCCCTCTTCTTGAGGACCTTCGTCCCCATCTTACCCCGGTTGAGCGAGCTGAATTTGACGCTCGCTCGCTTCATGCCATGCGTTATGGCGATGCCTTGTACGGTCTTCCAGCAAGCCAAGATGCTCTCTCCTTGGTTTACAATAAGGCTCTCTTTGATGCCAGAGGGGTCGATTACCCTGATGCTTCATGGACACAACATGACCTGCTTGAAGCGGCTCAAACGCTGACCTACCAAGACGTGCAGGGACTTGCTCTTCCGGTGAAATCCGCATACTGGTGGTTTGGTTTCCAAGCAGGCTACAACGGCTCGCTGTTCAACCAAACCGGACAGCCGACGTTGAATTCCTCAGGGTCTGCTGAGGCCCTCGACTGGCTGCTTGACTTGGAGCTCGAACACGGCGTGGTCGCCACCGGTACCCAAACAGAGGGCATGAAAAACCAGTTTATTGGCTCAAAAGCCGCCATGATCGTTGATGGACCATGGAATTGGGCCACCTACGAAGCGAGCCGCCTTGATGTGGGCCAAGCAATGTTGCCCACCATTGCCGAAACGGGTGAGCGAGTGGCGCCTTTGGTGACCTACAAGGGTTGGACGGTGAGCAAACAGAGTTCTCACAAAATGGCCGCTGTGGACCTTGCCCTCTACCTGTCAAGCGAGGATGTTCAGAAATCCTTTGCTTTGGAAACGTACACCTTACCCACACACGTTTCACTGACCAACGATTCCGACATCAACGCTGACCCGGTCCTCTCCGGATTCATGGACCAAATTCAGGCCGGAACACCCGCCCCCACCACGCGGGCCATGGCGATGGTCTACGGCCCTCTGGTGACCGCTTTTGAGCAAGTCTACACCGAAACGGCCACGGCTCAAGATGCCTTGACCGGCGCCAACGATGAATTGATTTCCATCGTCGACGGGTTGCAACGCGCTGATGCACCACCTGCCAACCGTGGTTATCGGACCGTATCCGTGAATTTCACCACCGATGGTTCATCCACCTACAGCGTTCTCGTTGATGGAGAACTTCACAGTCGCTTGGTTCAATCCACCTTCTCGGGCGAGGCCCTGCCCCATTATTCACCCTGCACAGCTGACGGCCAAGAAATGGTTGAACGAAACGGCGAACGCCTCATTCCGGCAGGTGCCGCCTTGGTGGAATGCGACCTGACCGGCATGGTGCCCAATGTCCTTCACGAGGTCGTGGTTCAAGGTGATACGTCCGTCGTCTTTGAGGCCAGTTTGAGCACGACGGTGGGCGATGTGCTTCCAAGTGCGGGCGATACCTCGCCGGTCCTGTTTGCGTTGGGTGCCATTTTCCTCTCGCTTGTTGTGCTCCTGGGGTACGGTCGAGCAATGGATGTGCGAGCCGGTCGTCTTCACGGAAGGTCAGCCCATTTCTACATCGCACCAGCGATGTTTGCCCTCGCCATCCTCACCTTCTATCCGGTGTTGTACGGAATTTGGCTCGCCTTCACCGACGCCGATGCAACCCGACTTGGCGACCAAGCCTTCATCGGCTTGGCGAATTTCATTGAGGTCTTCACGGCTTCGGGCTTCCTTCGTGTCACCTTGTTTACGCTGGTATGGACGGTGGTGAACGTCGCGGCCCACATTGGTTTGGGATTATTCTTGGCGATGGTTCTTCAATACGCCAACATTCGAGGAAAGACCGCCTATCGTACGGTTCTTCTCCTTCCGTGGGCGATTCCCTCCTACATTTCCGTGCTCGTTTGGAAGGGCATGTTCCAACCCGAAGGTTTGGTTAACGCCGTCTTGGGAACCAATCTCCACTTCCTCGCCGAGCCAACCGGTGCCCAAATTGTCGTTATTTTCGTGAATATTTGGCTCGGTGTGCCGTTCATGATGATGTCCTTGAGCGGTGCGCTTCAGGCCCTCCCTCGCGAGATGTACGAGGCGGCTCAACTCGATGGCGTGGGTGCTTGGGACACCTTCAGGCACCTAACGCTCCCGAATTTGAAGAGCGCCCTCGTGCCCCTTTCTTTACTCGGTTTCATCTGGACATTCAACATGTTCAACGTCATTTACCTGCTCACCGATGGCGGTCCCGACCTGTATTTCGGTGAGCCCGGGCAAACGGACATTCTCATCACCTACGTTTACGATGTGGCCTTCAGGGACGGCGCATACGGTGTTGCTGCCGCATGGTCTGTGGTCATCTTCATGATGCTGGTCGCCTTTTCGTGGACCTACATGAAACGCACGCAAGCAACGGAGGCAGCTGCATGATCTCCGAGTCCACCGTGCGCCAGTGGTACACGCCCGTCGAGGTCAGCACCCTCCAGCGATGGCTGTTGGTGAGCTTCGTGGTGAACATCGTCCTCTTGGCGGTCGACCTTTTGCGAGGCACCCAATCAAATGCGCTGTTGGGTGTCCTTGGCGTCGTGGTCATCGGGGTGTTGGTCAACACGCTTCCCGAGGAAGCCAACCCCTCAAGGCGAAACTCTGCGCTGGTACTCGGAGGTTGCCTGCTGCTCATCGGCCTTGTACGCTTGTTGTCCTCTCCAGCCACCGGATTTGATATTTGGATGCAAGGCTGGCTGGTGGGACCGGGCGCCTTTACCCTGATGTGGGTATCAAGTCGCCCCGTCTCTGCGTGGTCCACCCGACAAATGTCCCTTGAAGCCATTGAGTACGGTCTTGCAAGAAATCAACGCTACGAACCCCGGCTTCGCTCCATCGGCGCCCATCTTGTTCTCTTGCACTTCGTCGTGCTGACCTTGTTGCCCCTTGTTTGGATTCTTGACATTGCGCTCTCGCCGGGCAACGCTTTGGGCGGCACCCTAGGCGGGCCTTACACCGGTGAACACTTCGCCAACATGCTGGAAAGCGACGCCTTTTGGACATGGATGCGCAATTCTCTCATCGTCAGCGTCGGTACGACCCTGATGGGTTTGGCCGTGGCCATCCCCGCTGGATACGCCTTTAGCCGCTACAAGTTCACCGGACGAGACGTCTCAATGTTTGCCTTCTTGCTGGTTCAGATGTTCCCCGGCATCATCATCCTGGTTCCGTACTTCCTCGTCATGAAAACACTCGGTCTGTTGAACTCCCACCTTGGACTCATTCTGGCCTATTGTGTGACGGCCCTTCCGTTGTGCGTTTGGATGCTCAAGGGGTTCTTTGACACCGTGCCACGGGAGTTGGAAGAAGCCGCCCTGCTCGACGGTTGCACCCAATTTCAGGTCTTCACCAAGGTCGTCCTGCCGCTTTCCCTTCCTGCGGTGGCCGTGACGGCGCTGTTCAGTTTCTTGGCGGCGTGGAACGAGTTCCTCCTTGCGCTGACGTTTAACACGTCCAACGATATGTACACCTTGCCCGTCGGCCTTGCGTCCATGATTTCCAGCACCGGACAGGCTTGGGGTGATTTTGCTGCCGCCAGCCTGCTGGTCAGTCTGCCCGTTGCGTTGCTGTTCCTGTTTTTCCAGAAGTTCCTCATCGAGGGACTTTCCGCTGGAGGCGTCAAGGGGTGAGAGCATGGTAAGTGTGAAATTTGGAAACGTATCAAAACGCTATGAAGATGGATTTGAAGCGGTTAAGGGTTTGAATTTAGAGGTCAATGATGGTGAATTCCTTGTCCTGCTCGGCCCTTCGGGTTGTGGAAAATCCACGACGCTCCGCATGCTTGCGGGACTGGAAGAGGTCACTGAAGGTGAAATCAGCATCGATGACGTAACCGTCAACCATCTCCCTGCCGGCGCCCGAGGTTTGGGCATGGTGTTCCAATCCTACGCCCTCTATCCTCACATGACGGTTCGGGACAACCTGACGTTTGGTCTTCGCATGGTCAAAGGAAAAGACCGGCTTTCCGATGCTGAAATGGCCTCCAGAGTCAAGGAGGCAGCGATGATGCTCGAGCTTGAAGAGCATCTGGACAAGAAACCGAAGGAACTCAGCGGTGGTCAGCGCCAACGTGTTGCGCTCGGCCGTGCCTTGATTCGTCGACCCAAGGTGCTGCTCATGGATGAGCCGCTTTCCAATTTGGACGCCGAACTTCGCCACCAAATGCGGCAAGAGATACGCCGTCTTCACGATGAACTGGGAACCACGACCATCTATGTCACTCACGACCAAATTGAAGCGATGACCCTTGCTGACCGCGTAGCGATTCTTGACCGTGGCGTGCTCCAACAACACGCTCCACCACTTGAGGCCTACCAGCAACCTGCGAACGAATTTGTTCAATCCTTCCTGTGCCGCCACCTCGATGATTTGGTGGACACGGCCAACACCCTTTTGCGTCCACAGGCTGACGCTCAGAAGGAGGCTTGAATCATGCAACGAACGGCTCTTTTCATCGTGTTTGTTCTTGTTGCTGTGGTCGCTACACCCTTGCTGGGCAACGACGTTAGGGCCGATGAAGGGCGCTCCTCAACGGCCACCACACTGATGTACACCGGACCGGGTCAGACCGTCCAATTGGTAGGAGAGTGGGACTGGGATACACGGTTGAACATGACCCAGAGCAACGGCGTGTGGACGGTTGATGTTGAATTGGATGAAGGGCTGTATTGCTACAAATTCGTCGTCGATGATGCCTTCATCTTTGACCCGAGCAACCCCGAGCGTGTGTATTGCGATGAGATTGAGAACTCGCTTCTTCGGGTCAACGACCACACCCGTCCTCATTATTCGGCCTCTATTTCGGGTGATGAATTGCATGTTGTCTATCATCCCGGCTCCTCACTTGCAGGACCCGATGGTACACCCACAGCCCTAAGCGGTGCGACCTGGGATGCTGCTTCTTCAACATGGACTCTGGATTTGACTGGGTTGAGCGATGGGAAGCACAGTCTGCTCATTGAGGGGCTCGATGTGGAAGGCCATGTCGCCTACGACCTCTTGGTGCCCTTTTGGCGTGGGCCTCACGCTTCCTTTGTTTGGGAAGACGCTCTGATTTACATGATCATGACCGACCGTTTCGTTAACGGCAACCAGAGCAACGATGGGGCAGCGACCGGCGCCGCTCAAGGTGCTGATTGGCAGGGTGGAGATTTTGCCGGTGTAACCTCCATGATTCAATCCGGCTATTTCGCTGACCTCGGTGTGAACGCTCTGTGGCTCACGCCGTTCAACACGGCAGCCAACGGCACGGGGAAAGCCGCTGATGGTGTGCACGATGTGGCCGCCTTCCACGGTTATTGGCCGGTTGAAGCACGAGGCGTGGACCCGCGATTGGGAACGCCCGAGGAACTCGAAGCGATGATCGACGCTGCGCACGATGCAGGCATTCGCGTGATGATGGATTTCCATTAAGGTTAAAAACTAGAGCCTTATCTTTTGCAAGACTTGCGCACG
>CALGEM010000129.1 GCA_937881505.1 uncultured euryarchaeote | reverse complement strand
AACAGAAGAGCGCTGACATGAGCCGCTTCATCGACCGTGTCCGAGAAGACGGTCTTTACCTTCTTGACATCAACATCACCGATGCTCGTATCCGCTCCATTGCTGCTCTCTTGAACACCTATGATGCACCTTCCATCATGGTCGTCAGCGCTCGCCAATACGGACAGCGCCCTGCCCGCATGTTCGCCGAGGCCGTTGGTGCACACTCCGCTGTTGGCCGTTTCATCCCAGGTTCGCTGACCAACCCCGCTCTCCGCTCCTACATCGAGCCTGACATCTTGTTCGTCACCGACCCTGCCAACGACCAGCAAGCTCTGCGCGAAGCCGTCGCCACCGGTCTGCCCATCGTCGGCATCGTTGACGCCAACAACCACCTGCGCAACGTTGACATCGCTCTTCCTGCCAACAACAAGGGTCGTCGCTCACTCGCTCTCATCTACTGGCTCCTCGCCCGAGAAGTCCTGAAGGTCCGTGGTGAAACCACCGACGAAGCATGGGCAGAAGCCAACGACCTCGAAGAGTGGGAATCCACCTTCTGAGGCTCAAGCACCTGCCAAGAAGCCGCTGATCGCATCGGCCATGGCCTTCGCAGTCTCCTGTTCGTGCATCAGCGTGCGCACCTTCTTCGCACCCGGGAGCCCTTTGGTAAACGCGATTGCATGACGCTGCATCCACTTTCCTTGGATGCCAACGGTGGCTTCGGACAGGGCGATGTAGCGGTCCCAACACCATTTCCTTGAGGCAAAGGCCTGACCGATTTCACTCAGTCCATACCAGTCGTCGTGCGTTGCAACCCACGGTAATTCAGATTCTTCCATCCAGCCCAAACCGACCTTGATGTCAGAAAACACGGTCGGTCGTCCAATCGCACCTCGACCGATCATCAATCCCGAAGCCCCGGTGTGCTCCAAACACGCTGAGGCAGACGCAGCGTCCACCACATCGCCGTTGGCGATGACGGGCACCTCCACCCGTTCCACCGCTTCCTTGATGCTCGTCCAGTCGGCCTCACCCGAGTAGCGTTGGCGAAGCGTTCGGCCGTGTATGCATAGCCGTTGAGCCCCCACGTCTTGGAGGCGTTCGCAAATTTCCGTGGAGTTGTTGGCCCGTCCGCCTCCTGTTCCCAGGCGCATTTTGGCCGTGACCGGAACATCCACGCGCTCGACGATGGTTTCCACCATGCTGACCAGTCGGTCCGGCTCACCCATGAGCGCGGCACCTGCACAAATATTGGTCACTTTTGGCGCCGGGCAGCCGAAATTGAGGTCGATGATATCGGCCGAAGGCGCGAGCATCTCAGCCGCCGTGGCCATGTCGCCGGGGTCACCCCCGAAGATTTGGGGGATGAACGGAACTTCCGTTTCGTGCGTTTCCATGCGTCGCCACGAGGTCGCAGCTTCACGGGTGAGTGCGGTTGAATTGGTGAATTCCGTGATGGTGACGTCCGCTCCACATTCCTTGGCAAGCAGACGGTAGGGCAGGTCGGTCACTCCCGACATGGGTGCCAAAAACAACGGTCGTTCCTCACCGTCCCAAGGACCTTGCTTTGGGGCGATAAATTCCGACATGACGGCACCTCTTCACTCGGAGACCGATGAAGCCAATGCTTCGTCCAGAAGACCAGCCACGCGCACCATTCGACGCAATACCCGGTCAAGGCGGTCTTGGACCCGGCGCTGCACGGCAGCGGCGGAGGCCCCGGACATTCTGTAGCCCATGGGCAGACGACCACCCAACAGGTTGAGCAACAGCATCTGTTCTCGGGCTTCAACAGAAGCAAGGTGTTTGGCGACATCATCGATGGTCAAGGCACCCTTGCCGAGGGCTTGGAGCAATGCAGATTGCTGTTTTTCGTTCAAGAGTCGCTGGAAACCGCCTTTCTTGAGCATCCAATCTTCGCCTCGGCGTTGGTGTTGCGTGGTCATCGCCGTCCACAAGGCGGTGTTGAGCCGGTCGGTTCTCGGCACGCGTTCAACCATTCCCGTGGCCCGGAAACGGTCCAGTATTCGACCAACCCTTGCCTTTTGGCCGCCGTGCATTTCCGCTGCTTCGTCCAATGATAAGGGGAGGTCCCGCTCCAACAGGGTGGAAAAGAGACGGACAGAAAGCGAATCAGCGGCAATCTCCGCCCCCGGCCGTTCCCCGAGCAGGCCAAAATCGTTCATCCAATGAGAGAGTTCGTCCCCTTCGCCGTCCGCTTGGAGCGGTCGATGGTCCACCAAACCGATGGCAAAGAGAGCGTGTTCATCCTCGGGCAATTCCACCGGCAGCGGCTCCCCAGAGCGTTGCCAGCGGGTGTTGAGCAGCGAGAACCGCTGTTGAACGATGAGCGAGGCGTGCTGTTGGACATAGGCCACGGCGTTGGTTAAGGAACCGCCACGCAGGAAGTACTTCCTCCAACCTTTTCCTTCGTTGGTGAACCCGATGAGACCGGTTTCAACCAACCGGGCAAGGTGGTGATTCAGGGAAGCGGGCATCTGCGCCAACTCATCCGCCAACATCTGCGCATCCCAGCTTTGGTCAGGCACGCCCAGCAGGTGGTCGCGTAGCAAGCGATGAACCGGACCTGCTCGACCGTGGTCGGCCGTAGCGTCGCCACGTTTTCGCACCAAGGAGAGGGTGTCGATGAGCCACGCAACAAGACCGTCCACATCGCGTTCGGTCGTCGGCAGAGGTTGCTCCACCAAGCGAAGTGAGAACATGGTCTCGTGGCATCGTCAAAGGTCTTTGAAGGCTGTGCAATAATTGCCGCTCAAGCGACAGATTTCGTTATTGGAAATGAAACAGCGTCATGCTCGACGGCGCTCGTCCACGAAGTCATAATCCACGCCGCTTCGTGCTTGGGTGTAGATTTCAAGGTCGATGTGCGGCATCAACTCAATGCGGTCTTCTCGCAAAATACCTCGCCTGCGAAGAACTTTGACCGCACTGTGGACGGTGGCTCGGGTGCGACCAAGCCTTCGTGCCAGTTCAGCTTGTGAACGAGGCACACCTTCTCGGTCGATGTTTTCGAGGATCATGCGCTGAACGGGCGAGAGCCCGATGGGCAATTGCTGGGCCATTCGCTCCTCGCCCACAACTTTGCTTCGAAGGACTTCAACCTGGCTTGGTCCACCGGCAAAATAGCAGGTCCGCCCGTTGACCGGCATGACGGTTACCGCTCGGCGAGTTTGGAGGACGTCCAGGTGATGACGTAAGGTACCGTTGGCCGTGTTCATGACGGTCTGCAATTCCCGATAGCACAAACCCGGGCGTGCCTCAAGGGTGGAGAGAATGCGTCGGCGAAGCGGGTGCTCGTACGTCGTTGCTCGGGTGGAAATACCGCCAAAGGCCATGGCGCCCACGGCGCTTGCGACGGTGGCCAGTCCGCCTGCAATACCAACAACGCCGCTAGCAGCTCCCGTCAAACCTGCAGCAAGCCAAGGGCGCTGTCGGGTCCACTGAGCCAGCAGAGGCATAGGGTGTGGTTCGTCTTCTCCTCCCTTAATCCATCGCCTTCATGTTCGCTTGAATACCGGTCTTTTTTCCGCGATTTTCCGCCGTTTTCATTTCGTTAAATAGGGTCGCAGTCTTCTTCTTTTACCGGTGGGAATGGGCATGAGAAACCAAGCGTTGGAGGAAAAATTACAGAAGGCTTTGGACGAAGGTCACAACGTTTGGGTGGTGGGTGATGTCCACGGATTTCACCAGACGATGCTCGAGTTGTGCGAACGCTTGGCCCTGAAAGAAAACGATTGGGTGGTGTTTCTCGGGGATTTGATTGACCGGGGCCCCAATTCGTTCGGCGTCGTTCATCACGTCATGACACAGCCCCAAATGGCAACGGTGAAAGGAAACCACGAGGACATGATGGTGCAACAATGCACCATGGCCAAATTGAAACAGCCCGACCTCGATGTCAGGTTGTGGATGCAAAATGGAGGAAAGACCACCTTGGCGTCCTACCTTCGGGCTCATCAATCAACCGAGGGCAAACTGGATGAGGCCGCCTTGGAGGTTTGTGTTCAACAACACACGAAGTGGATGGATGAACTGCCCACCCATATCGTCCTTAACCGCTGGCGTCTGGTTCACGCGGGTTATCGGCCTGGGGTTGATTTGGACGGCCAGACGGATGATGACCTGCTTTGGATTCGTTATGATTTCCATACCACCAGAACCCCCGTTGACCCCGTTCGAACGGTGGTGTTTGGACACACCATCACTGCGGGTTTACCCGGTCGCACCATGGCCGACTGGGGCGAGCCATGGGAGAGCGAGGTGGTCTTGGAGGATGGCCGCCCCGCCGCCCTTGGTCTTGACACCTGCCTCTACCACGGGCCAAAAGAGAAGCGAATGCTGACGGCCTTGAATTTGAGAACCGGGCGGACGATTCAGCAGGTGCGGGTTGAGGCTTAGGCTTGAACAACCGAACCTGCGACCATTTTCAGGTGAGCCACCAGCGGTGAGAGCAGGCGTCCACAGGTTCGTCCGTGAGCGCTGAGCTCGTAACTGACCTTGACTGGAGGGCCGTCGGTGACCACACGGAGCACCAATCCTTCTTCGGTCAGGTAGCGGAGTTTGTCAGAGAGCGTTCTGCTCGAAATCCCAGTCAACATGTTCTTCATTTCGTTGAACCTTCGTGGGCCGGTGATGTAGAGGGTGGCGAGAATTTCAATGGTCCACCTCGAGGCAAAGACTTGCAGGGCCTCAACAGCGGCTTCAACCTCCCACGCAGCGTTGTACGGTCCCTTGCCCGAGTGTTTTGCCAACATCTTGCGAATGGCCGCACCTTCATCGATGGTGGTCTGAATGCCGTCTTCAATGGCCGTGTATTCACCGGATGGAATGGACATGGGAGGTTTGGGCATGGTCGTTCAAGCCGTCGGAACCCATAGGACTACTTGATGTCTTTTCCACACCACTATTCTCTTGAGGGCACGGATGACCATTGGGCAGGCTCGGTTGATGTCATCCCTTCAAGAGGAAACGGTTCCTCCCCGTCCCATGGAGCCCCGAGCTGCCGGTCCCACCAAGCGTGTTTTGCTGGTGAGGGGTGGTGTCTTGACTCGGTTTTCAGGCATTGGAGGGGCCTTTCACGATTTGAAGAACGCCCTTGAGGGGGGCGAAATTCCCGGTTGGCAGTCCGTTGGGGTTGAGGAATACGACCTCGGCGAAAACCCGTCCGGATTGAAGCGATTA
>CALGEM010000128.1 GCA_937881505.1 uncultured euryarchaeote | reverse complement strand
TATCGCCGTCAATCAGCAGGACATTGCGAGCACCAACCAAGCCGATGCCTTACGCAATATGGATGCCTGGAAACAACGTGCATCGGTGGAAAACAACCCCGCCTACGAATTGAAACATCTCCGTATGCTCTACCTCCCAAACGGTCTGTTGTTTGAAGACCACTTGGACAAACGCTGGGAAGCTGCGACAGGCGAATGCGTTTCAGAAATCATCTTTCCATCGCGCCACGTAGCAGCCAGTGGCCAACCATCTCTTACTCTCCATCCAATTGGTGTGCCCCACTTACCGATGGAGGAACAAGGGCCCTACGGTGGCCACGGCGGTCATGCCCCACCTCCATCTACTCGGTTAGCATCGTGGTGGAAAATGCTGCTGGAGCAAGCACCAAAGGATGCATCGGTCAAGGATTTTGACCTTTCTTTGGAGGTGACGCACCACGGCCCCACGGTCAATGTCCCATGCTTGTTTATCGAGGTTGGTTCAACCGAAGCCACATGGGGTCATGAGGGGGCATCGAGGGTGTTGGCCAACATCATGCGGGAAGGTCTTCTCCAGGCTCCTGAGGACGCATGGAACGAAGCAAAGCATGCTGGTGAATTGGTGCTGGTCACCCTGGGTGGTGGTCATTATGCCCCCCGAGCCAATCAACTTGCAGCACTTGATGGTGTCTGGCTTGGTCATATGTTGGCGACCTACGCATTGCCGTTTGAGCAAAGCAGTGAGGGGGAAATCACGGGGACGTGGAAGCAATCGATTCTCGCTGCTTTGGAAGCAACCCGTCGTTCATTTCCCGGTGGAGAACTCATCTGTTCCATGGACAAAAAGGCGTTCAAAGGTTGGCAACGACAAGCCATCCGAGATTTGCTTGAAGATGAGGGGATTCCGCTGTTGACAACCAAGCAAATCAAAGCCAGATTGGGCCTTGCTTAAGCGAGCGCACAAAGGGTCAAAGAGCGCCTCTTGTGTGGCGTCATCATGGTGGGTTGGTTCTCCAAGTTGGTTGTTGCCACCACCGTTCGCATGCCCAAGTGGTTCGTTCGCTGGGTCAGTCGGAGGTATGTCGCTGGGGCATCGTTGGATGAAGCCGTCGCTGTCATGAAGCGCCTCACGGTTGAAGGTGCTTGCTTCACCATCGATGTCCTGGGTGAAGAAATTTCAAACATGGACGAAGCCAACTTCTTTCTTGAAGAATACATTCGTGTCATGCAGGCCATCAAATTGCATGATTTGGATGCGAACCTCAGCATCAAGCCAACTGCTTTTGGCCTCCTCATTGACCCGGATTTGGGCCTCCAAAACATCCGAAAGTTGGTTCAGATGGCTGCAGATGAAGATATGTTTGTTCGTCTGGACATGGAAGACCACCGTGTCACAACCGACACCATTGAGGTGGTGACCACCTTGCACAACGAGGGTTTGACGAATGTGGGTACCGTGCTCCAAGGTCGGCTTTTCCGTACACTGGCCGACATCGGGGAATTGGAGACCACGTTGGGACCTCACGCTGACTACCGTATTTGCAAGGGCATTTATCTTGAGCCAGAGGAAATTTCCTTCACCGGCTATCAAGACATCGTGGACGGTACCAACGCCGCCATTGATCGTATGTTTGACGCCGGTGCATATGTCGGTGTTGCGTCCCATGACATGCCGGTCATTGAGCACACCTTGTCAGCCCTCAAAGCCTACGGTATGGGCCCGGGCGTTGAAGACCCACGAACAAACGCTGGACCGGCCCGCCATCACAAGGGGCCCGGCTATGAGTTTCAGATGCTTCTCGGTGTTCGTGGACCCCTTCGTCGTCGTTTGTTAAAGGAAGGCCACCGAACCCGTGTTTACATTCCATACGGCGAGAAATGGTACGAATACAGCATTCGCCGGCTCAAAGAAAACCCCACGATTGGGTCCCATGTGGCCAAAGCATTCCTCATGCCATGGACCAATCGACCATGAATCACTTTCGCTTTTTCTTGTTGGTTCGCTTGCGTGAAGCGTTTGGATTGACACCCTTTTTCACATGTTCTTTTGGCCGTTCGGGGTTGGGGTTATGACCCAATCGTCCTTCCTTCCATGCCTGCCTTCGCTCACGAGGTGTTCGTGGGGTGAAGTGTTCAGGGTTGGGTGGTTCGTGGAGGTACATGCGCTTGATGTCGGGGGCGCTGACCGTGCCGCGAAGCGTTCGCCCGGCTCCCGTGTGAATGGCTCGTATTCGCCATGTTTCTCCGTTGTGCTCCATAAGGTGAGAGCCGGTAAATGTCGTCTCCTGAGGTACGACGATGACATCAGCTGTTGAGTCCTCGCCACGAGTCAGTGTTAATTTCACACGGACCATGTCCGTTCGAAGTGCAGTTATTCGAGCAATATTCGTGGCAGTGTCGGAAGATGTATGCCGTTCATCATTGGTCTCAATTTGATGAATTTTCCAAAGTTTGCCGTCCTCTTCAAACACATCACCGACCACGAACTCTTCGTCGGCGTCCACCACCAAGACCACACGCTCAGATTTTGGTCCCTCGGTCAGAATGAAGGGGATGTTGCGTGGTGGGGGGGGCCGGAATTCAATGGTGTGAACATGCTGGCATGCCTCGCACCGAACCATGAAGTCCGCTCCACTTCCAACGGATTTCTCTCTGAGAATTTCGTGTGCTGTCAGTTCGTCACACGCCGGGCAATGGGTCGCGTTGTCAAGGATTTCCTCCTCTTCGTCCCAGTCCTCAACGTCTTCCATTGGGCTCCCTCAACCCTGCGCTGAACCCACTGGGTTTGAACCCTCCGTCCATGGAGGGGGTGCAAGGCTTGATGTTGGAGATGGGCGACCACGGTGCATGGCTGACCTCCCTAGTGAAGTTGAGCGCGAGGAAATCCTTGCGTTTTTGTTGGCCAAGGACGCACAACAACCCCGCGATGAACCAGAAATTGCTGCGAACATTCACACTCAACTCCAACATATGGGCCTCTCTACATGGTCCATCTCAGTTCACCGTCGCTTACGAGACGCTGTCGGGCGTCTCCAGCCCTCTACGGTTTTGGAGGTTGGGGCCAGCATTGGCCACCGTACGGCCTGGCTTTTGGACCAGTTTGAGCGGGCGGATGCCCGTCCATTGACCCTGACGCTCGTAGAGCAGGGTGGGAAATTTGGTGTTATCCTCCAACGCTTGTTGCAACGATACGAAGCTATGCCTTGGGCGAGGGTTGTGGTGGGTGAACCAAATCAACTCGCTGCTGAACACCAGGCTTGGCAACTTGCTGCCGCTACGAACACAGAGTTGTCACAGACGCCATTTGAACCTGGGTATGATGTCATCATCATCGACGGTCCATCACCGCAAAGGGCAGGATTGGTTGCGAGTTATCTTCCGCTGCTGAACCCCAACGGGGTCATGTTCACCGTGGAGCCCGATATGCCGAGCGGTGAAATCGATGAAGATGATGAGCAAGGGATGGCCTTGGTCAACGGATTTAATCGTTGGATTGAGGTGATTGGGGACTCCAAGGAGACCCACCACTTAGCGTTCATGCCTTTGTTCGGGGGCACGCTTGTTGCTTGGCTGCCCCGTCAAGCCTGAGACGCTTCGGTAATCAGTCCACGAATACTCAGCAAGCCGTACCCGTAGTAATCATCGTGTGTGCTTTGTCCCTCTTCAGGTACTGCACTGTTCATCAGCCATTGCTTGACAGCGTTGACGGTATCTGCTCCACCATCGGACTGGTCAGCTTTCAGGCTGGGTTTTTCCTCAAGCAACAGACACAGCGCACCGGTGACATAGACCGTTGCTGCACTTGTTCCGTCGGCAATCCCCCATCCACCATTTTCGAGGAGCACGGGGACGCCTTCAGCAGGAGCGACAATTTCGGGCTTCTTGTTTGGGTCACCTCGAGGCATCAAAACAGGGAGAGGTAGCAATCGTCCGTTGTTATCGCCCTTCGAGGACCCCGACCAGTGTGTGCCTTTGATGGTGACACCACCCACTGCAATAACGCCGGCCTCACTTGATGGATGGGCGACATCGCCGTCATCGTCTTCACCATCATTACCCGCTGCTGCAACCACATAGACGCCCGCATCGATGGCATCGTTGGCAGCATCGCCCGAACTTCGCCCCGACCCCAAAGTGAAGGGGAGAACATCGGGAGCACCGCCCAAGGAAAGCGAGATGACATGAGCGCCGTTTTGGACGCACCAATCGATGGCTTCGGCCACGGTTGCATCATCGCCGCTGCCATCTGAACCAAGGGCTTTGGCGACCAGTAAATCCACATCTCTTGCAACACCCTTGAGCCAACCATTGGCGACCAAAATTCCCGCCATCGATGTGCCATGACCGTGATCATCGTAGGGTTGGTTGTTCCCGTTGACGAAATCCTTCCATCCCACGAGGTTGATGCCTTCCAGGTCTTCGTGGCCGGGTGCAAGGCCTGAATCAACAATGCACGCCACCACCCCTGCCCCGGTCAATGCTTCATCGGCAGGCTGAATGAGGGTGTTGTAATTCGCATGGCGTTCAAGCGCAACCTCACTGGGGCGCAACAGAATCGCCCCATCGCTCAGGACAACCGCTGCGAGGTAGCCTGCGGCGAGGATGAGCGTGATACCTAACGTGAAACTCACCAAGAGTTTGATGAAACGAACATCGGATTGGTCATCCTTTGACTCGCCAAGAAGAATGGGGGTCAATGCCACCTCCTCGTCTTCGTCAGAAGGCGGAGGAGAAAAGTCGTAAATCGACATGACGTCAACCCAGTGTGTGAACTATTTCAGTCAGTGTATCCACAAATCGGCGGACATCGTCTTCGTTATTGTAAAGATAGGCTGAGGCTCGAAGCGAGCCTTGGGGGTGGCCCCGGTCTGCAAACCAAGAGTGGACGCAGTGTTGGCCACTTCTTACCATCACACCAGCGGCTTCGTCCAAGAGAAGGGCAACGTCATGAGCAGGTAAACCGTCCATCAAGAGAGAACAGATTCCGCCCCTTTTTCTCGGGTCTTCTGGCCCGATGATCGAAAGACCAGGAAGGTCCTTGACGCCGTCGGTCATGATTTGGTTCAACTTGATTTCATGCTCGTGGACAGCATTCATGTCGAGGCCGGCGAGGTAATCGATGGCAGCGCCCGTGGCCATCATGCCAGAAAAGTTCCCTAAACCACCTTCGAACCGAGCAGGAGGTTTGGCCCATGTTGCATCGGTGTAGGTTGATGAGGCGACGGTTTGTCCTCCGGATTGAATGGTGCGCAAACCATCCAACAACTCGTAGCGACCCCAAAGACCTCCCATGCCGGAGGGTCCACACATTTTGTGGATGGAAAAGGAGAGGAAGTCAATGTCAAGTGCCTGGACGTCGACGTTCATGTGCGGTGTTGATTGGGCCCCGTCAATGGCGACAAGAGCCCCGTGGTCATGGGCGACTTTGGTGACCTCAGCGATGGGAATCTCCACCCCGTCGAGGTTCCCAACATGGCTCATGGCCACCATCTTCAGTCGTTCACCAGCATCTGCACAGGCCGCTTCAAAGGCCTCCATGTCAAAGCTGTTGTCTGCTTGGCTGGGCACAACCCTGTGGTCGATACCTTGCTCTTGTTCAAGTTGGAGCCATGGAACCAAGTTTGAGTTGTGTTCTCTGTCGGATGTAAGTACGACATCGCCTTTGTTCCATGTCATGCCATGGGCGATTTGATTGATGGAATGCGTGGCATTTCGCGTGAAGACAATTTCGTTGGGTGTGGCTGCATTGAGGAACGAACCCAACTTGGTTCTTGCATCGGCAACGGCCTTTGAAACAGCCGTACCGTACCTGTGAACGGAACGTCCACCACACCCTGGTGTCTCGGTGTAATAGCGATGGATGCTGTCAATGACCGATTGAGGCTTGAGCGTGACGCAAGCGTTGTCAAGGTAAGCTGGGGGGTTTTCTCCTTGAAGTGTTGGGAAATCGTTTCGGCAGTTGTTGAGCATTCACCAAGCCTCCTGGTCGGGTAGGTAATCCATGGCGGGAGCGTTCACACCGCAACCCGGACAAGCGATTCGTTTGGGCATGGAAACATCGCAGGTGGGACATGTCGTGCCGACAACGACGGTTGTTTTGCAACCTACGGAAAGGCATGGATAGGTCAATTCTCCAGACGCATTAACGGCGACCTTGGAGTCATGCCCACATTCTGGGCAACTGGAGGTCTTTTTGATTCTGGAGGGTGCCTCGCCAGACATTTCGAGGGCAGCGTCAACAGCAGCACGGGTGCGAACACTGGTTTGATTGCCGAGCATGCGTTGTGGGTACCAAAGTACGAACAAGAGGAGGGGGACGGCGGGCAAGCCCGTGAGCAGGTGGAGGACGAGATAGCCGATGTTGGCATCACCGTAGGCAGCAACATGGTGAAGACCCGCCCATGACGACACGGTTACGAGAAACACCCAGATTCCAAACATGGCGGTCCAACCTCGGAGAGAATGTTCGGCAAGTGAGGCTTCCATGACGCGAACATCCTCATGGAGATGGTGGACTTCAACGTGTAAATCCCTCGTCTCGACCACGGCTTTCCAGAAGAAAAAGAGGAAAAAGAAGACGATGAGAAGAATAAGCGTCCCTTCCATCATGTCCGCTAGGTTAAGAGAAAGAGGGAAATTTGGATTGGTTCGATGGAAGAAAATTTGCGCCCCATACAACGCATTCCACATGAACAACAAGGAAATGGCGTGAACGCGCATGATGGGGAAGAGCATCCATGCTTGGTAGGTAAACCATCCCCAGCAGATGATGGAGACCAACATTTGGAAGAATTGGAAGCCGTTGATGGCCAAGATGCCGTCCAATCCGCTCAGTTTGGCGTTTCCACCTCCCCAAAGTTCAGTTGAAATTGAACCAAGGCACAGCGCGATGGCTCCGAAAGCCACAGCGATGTAATGTTCTCGTTTCCATTCTCTCCGGAGGAGTTTGAGATGGAACATCCATTCCTTTCGCAATGTATTGAGCGTTTCTGCCATCGGGTATTGAGATGGAATCGGTCGTGCCAAGTTCATCTCAGCCATACGAAACGGGAGGGTTGTATGGGCGAGTGGGTCCTCGCCCCCGTCTCCCGTCTCCTCGGCCATGTTCCTTGGCTGTCATTCGCCCCTTTGAGTCCTTTCGCTTCGGCGCTTCCATTTCTCCCAACTGGAGGGTGATGGTTAAACGAGAAGTGGGGTTCGGCGAGTTAGAGCCGAGATCGCATAGCCTGGTAGTGCGCGCGACTGGAAATCGCGTGGGCCCGTTCCCTCGGGAGTTCAAATCTCTCTCTCGGCGCCAAACAACAGCACATGTCGAGACGAGATGAGTTGGGCCATAGAACAGAAAACTGTTCGCAAGTTCGAATCTCTCTCTGCGCTAATACCGCAACCTCCATGACCGGATGAAGGATGGTGTGCATCATGGAGCAGGAGGATGGCGTTCACCACCGAAGGTGGGCGTTGGTCTTCTTGCTCGGGTTTCTCTTGCACATCTACGCTGCGTTTCACAGTGACCTTGGATTGGATGCACATGTCCGTCTCAATGCACTGAACGATGAGGTTGCAGAAGGGCAGGATTTGACGTGGGGCTCACCAAGGGTCAGCGGAACGACCAGCGTCAACACCAACACGGTTTACGATGGCTACATACCACCATGGAACACCAGCGAGACCATGATGAAAATAACCGCCATCACATCCTTGGTCCTTGTTGCAGCTGTTGCTTCTCTTCGCCCTCGTGATCAACCATCAAGGCCCGATTTTGAACCCAGATGGGCAGCCTTATTGATGCTCAGCCCTGTGCTCGTTTTTTCGACGAGCAGAGGTTACGATGAAGCCCCGCTTGCTCTCTTGATGGGGCTTGGCGTGGTTGGGTATTGGTTTAACCGGGGGGAGACCTCTGCCCAACAGCGGTTGAATGGCATCTTCATGGCAACCTCTGTTCTGCTGGTCATGGTTTGGAAAGGCTTCTCCCCCATAGCCTCGTTGGCCGTTTGGTTGGTCATGCTGATCGCCACCGAGGTCTGGCTCAGGGTGTGGAACACGGGTAGGTATACGGGCGAAGGTCAATTTCTTGGCAATCCTTGGTCGGTTGGGGGGCTAACGTTTGCCGTGGTGTACATTGGCATCGCATGCGCCGGCCTTTTTTCCGAAGCAGGCACTTTTTCCATCATCGCAGACCGTCCGATGGAATTTCTCTTTGCATCGGTTTTTGCGCTGTTGGATACGGCGGTTTTGTACCTCCTTCTAGGCTGTCTTCTTTGGCCGCTTTTCGTGCAACGGTGGCAACGGTTGCGGTCCGCTCGGGGGTCTGGCTTGACCATGTTGGTGGTCTACATCAGTGCACTCATGGCTGGACTTGTTGCCTATGTTGCGTCCCTTTGGACCTTGGAGGCTTCGCTTTGGGACATGAGTTTGACAAGCGTGATGATCGTTCTGGGTAACAACGGTCGCTATGCCACATTGCTCTTGCTACCATTGGTGGCTTTACTGCGCTGGAATGATGGTGAAGTTGAGATTGGTTCTCCCTCCGACGATAGGCTTTCGATTCGTGCAATCGCTGTGGTTCTCCCTTTCCTCCTGTTCACCACGCTCGTCGGTCATCAAATTTGGTCAGAGGATGCAGGTGAATTTCTTTCTGAATCGTGGCAGGAGGGTGATGATTCTCTTCTCCTCATCGCACATGAATCCATGGCTATGCACCATTTGTACGTCCTCAAATCCAACCTTGACCTCGACGGCTCTCAATCCATCCATGGCCTGTGGGCGACACCCGATGCAGCGTCAGGCATGGTTGAAACATACCAAGATACACTTGACTATGTGGTGGTTGCACCGGGCACTTCCATTGATGTGGATACCACCTCTTGGACATTGATTGGGGCACACGAGGTCCCCGTTTCGGTACCGGGAGGTATACAGGGTGGAACTTGGACTCTGTATCGGTTACCTACGTGATGATTGGATTCGCGAAGCGATTATATCCGCTTGGCTGGTGGGCCGACCACTGCCACCGTGGCTTAGGGGTATAGCACCTCATTGGTAATGAGGAGGTCGCGAGTTCAAATCTCGCCAGTGGCTCCAGCGTGTGATTAATTTCTTTGTTAGTTATGGCGCCGAGAGGGAGATTTGAACTCCCGTGGGAAGATCCCACGCGATTTCCAGT
>CALGEM010000127.1 GCA_937881505.1 uncultured euryarchaeote | reverse complement strand
CATCTTTCATGGGCGCCAAGGTGGAGATTACTTTGCATGATTGAAGACGGTAAAGACCCCTTCATCGGATTGGAGGCAAAACCTGAGGAAGCGGTTGAGGCCGAAGAAATGGTCGATGGCGACACCGAGATGCTCGAAGTGGTCGACGCCTTCGAGGCCGAGTGAACTCAAAGCAGGCCGACTTGAGGCCCCACCTTCTCAAAGCAGGAGAGGACATCGTCCAAATCTTGACGGCTGAGTCCTGCCGACATTTGTGTTCGAATTCGGGCTTTATCCCTGGCCACCATCGGGAAGACAATGGCACCTGCCATGACGCCCAGGTCACCTAGGGCTTGGGTCATGGCCTTCGCGGTGGACGATTCGCCGCACATGACGGGAATGATGGGTGTGACGGAATCACCGGTGTCGAAGCCCATTGATTGGAGTTCTTTGCGGAAATAATTGGTGTTGTCCCAAAGCTTGGCATGGTGTTCTGGCTCGGTCATCAACACTTCAATCGCCGCTTTTTGTGCAGCGGCAACACCGGGAGGTTGGGAGCCGGAAAGCAACCACGACCTGGAGTGGTTCAGGGCGTGGGTCCGAGTCATTTCGGTCCCCGCCAAGATGCCACCTTGAACACCCAAGGCTTTGGAAAACGAGCCGGTCTCAAAATCGACCTTGCCTTGAAGTTTGAAGTGGTCGACGATACCCGCACCGCCTTCACCCAGCACCCCTTCACCGTGGCAGTCATCCACGTAGACCATGGCACCATATTCCTCAGCCAGCGCCGTGACTTCGTCCAACGGTGCGATGTCCCCGTCCATCGAAAACACACCGTCGGTGATGATGAGTTTCCTCTCTGATGATTCGTGGGCCTTCAAGACCGCTTCCAACTCGCCCATGTCGTTGTGTGCATAGACTGCTCGCGAGGCCTTAGTCAGGCGAACACCGTCGATGATTGAGCCGTGGTTCAGTTCATCGGAGATGATGACGTCTTGGGGCCCCGAGACCAGGGTCGGAATGAGGCCGACGTTGACGGTGTAGCCTGCTGAGTAAATCAACGAGGCTTCAACACCTTTGAATTCGGCGACTTTCTTCTCGGCTTCCAAGTGAATGTCCATGGTACCAGCGATCGCTCGCACTGAACCGCTGCCTGCCCCGTATTTGGTGGTGGCTTCTTGCATGGCCGCCACGACCTTGGGGTGCGTGGTCAGGTTGAGGTAATTGTTGGCCGAGAGCATGATGGTGGGCTTTCCGTCCATTTGACACCGGGGTTGGTTGGGGCCCTCCAAGGTTGGTGGTTCCCACAACAAGGACTTGGCGTTGAGTTCATCGTAACGAGCTTTCATCCAGGACATATCACCGGGCATCGTGCTTCCTCAACCGACCTAGGCCGGGGTGCTTCAAGGTCTTTTGTCTCAGGATTCATTAAAGATGGATTGGCAAAGTAGTCGCTCGTCCATCTCCAACGATGCGCCTTCAGCGAGGTTGAGCAACCCGAGATTGAGACCGCCGATGCTACGTCGATGAAGGTCAATCACCTCATATCCAAGGGTGGCAAACATGCGCCGAACCTGCCGCTTTTTGCCCTCTGATATCGTCAAAACAACGGTCCCGTCTTCCTCAACTACAACCTGTGCCGGAAGAGTTTGGTAAGCCTGAACCACCCCGTTTTCTTCGAGTTCAATCTCCACACCTTTACGCAGAGCGTCGAGGGCTTCCTCGGAGGGGGGCAGGTCGGTCTTCACGGCGTAGGCCTTCTCGATTTTGCTATCAGGCGAGGCAATTCGATGGACGAGATGCCCATCGGTGGTCAGAATGAGCAAACCCGTGGTCTGTTCGTCCAGACGACCGACGGTGAGCATTCGGTCGTACGTCGAGTCGTCAACAAATGTACGGAGTAATTCAAACACCGAGCGTTTTCCTAAACTTCGCTCTTGACGGTTTAATCTTGAGCAAATGACACCTCGGGGTTTGTTGAGCACATAGGTGCGGTGAAGGCCGGGAAGGCGGAGCATGTTTCCTTTCCAGTGTACTTCCTTCGTGTTGGCGTTGAATTGAAACGCGATGTCTTTGATAACCGAACCTGCTACAGTGACCTCGCCGGCCCATATGGCCTCTTTGACCTCACGCTTGGAGGAAAACTGACCTGTCCGTGAAAGGAATTGATGGAGTCGAACTTTCACAGGCCTCACCCACGCTTCGTGGAAGTGCCTCTAATCGTTTCGCATCCTAGAAGCCAAAGAAAGCCATCCTCAGACCGGATCGTCGTCATCGGGAGAGCCCAAGCGAGCGCGTTTGTTGGCTTGCAAGGTAGCGTACATCTCCATCACGGGCTGAAGACGTGCTCTTCGTTGTTCAGTCCGGACTTGGCCGACGATACGTTCAGTCTCCGCCCGAACTTCGGCGAGTTCACGAACGGTGTGGGCACGGGCGAGTGCCAATTCACGTTCTTCTTCAACTTCCTTCATCCGCTGTTCGTGCTCGGATTCATCCGGTTCATCCTCGCTTTTGCGCCACCAACCCCACAAAGCCCGAAGGCCCTGTAAGGCAGAAATGTACCCAGATGTCGTCATTTGCATGTCATTACCTGTGGATGAATTGGTTCCGGTCCTCTATAGCGCTATTGCCCGAGGGACCATCAGCATTATAACACGGGGGCCGTGGAAATTTACCATGGCAACCACACGCCGTGCGATGGTTCTGTGCGCCCTTGTTTTGCAATTGCTCATGGTTGGTGCGACCGCTTCACCGCTCGCAGACTCCACCAACCCGCTTGGAGACGCGACCAAAATGAACGCCGATTTGGTGGAGCGACTCGATGAAGTTGAGGACACCACCATCCTTCCGGTCATCTTCCAAC
>CALGEM010000126.1 GCA_937881505.1 uncultured euryarchaeote | reverse complement strand
CCGCCGCCGCCGTTCTTTTCAACAAGCAGCCCTTGAATGGGATGAATGGACTGAAGCGCTATTTGCTTCAGGAAAGACAGGATCAATTTGCCCGAGCCATGGTCCGAAAGATGACCACCTATGCCCTCGGTCGCCCCCTTTCCTTTTCCGATCATGCCGAGGTGGAAGACCTCGCGGCGGAATTCAGAAAAAAGGGCGATCGTCTGGGAGACCTCATTTATCTAGTTACCCAAAGCGGGATTTTTAACTCGAAGTAATTCCTTCTTGGTTTATTTTAAAGAAAAGCGGCGGATGAATACTTACGACAAACCAAACTCTTTGGGACGCAGAACCTTTTTGCGTGGTGCCGGCCTTGCTCTCGCATTGCCGTGGTTCGAATCCTTTGGCTCCGGAAGTGAACCTTCGGGCAAGCCTCCAAAGCGATTCGTAAGCATATACCACCCGGATGGAGTCGGTGTTCCCCTCAAGGAAGACCCGGCTTGGAAGGATTGGAGTTGGTTTCCTCATGGTGGAGAAAAGGATTTCGAATTCACCAAGGTCCTGAACGTCCTCGAGCCTCTTCGAAGCGATGTCACGGTGTATGCAGGTCTTTCCCATCCCGCAGTCAGGCGCGTCCACGGTCATTCCAATGCCGACCAGTATTTGACGGGAGCCGACACGAAGGGCCACGGCCCGTACAAGAATTCGATTTCCCTCGATCAGCTCTATGCCGAATATATCGGCGATGAAACGCGGCATTCTTCTTTGGTCATGTCCACCGGAGCGGTCAACACGGCGTACTCCGCTTCGTTCATGGGTTCAATCGTGAAGCGAATGGTGTAGGATTTCTCAGCCGGCGTGTCCTTGATGCGCACGACTTCGCTGCGCGACGAAGGGCGAATGGACGAGACCTCGACCGAACCTTTGGCCGCTTCGTTGATGATTTCGGCCAACTTTTCGGCGTTGAAACTGCGCTTTCGAGGCTCTTTGATTTCAAGCACAAAGGGCCGTCCACGGCCTAAACAGCGCACGTCGATGTCCTCTCGACCCATGCCGTGGAAGGCGTGTTCCGTGCCCTGGAAAATCTCCAGCATCGGGTTGCCCACGAGGTCCTGGACGCTCTTTTCGTACTGAAGCCCCGTTTGGTTGCAGCGCTCGCATCCTCGTCCCTTGCAGGCTCGGCACGGCCAGCGCGTTTGGGGGATGCCACGCTCGAGTTTTCGGTAGCGTCCGTAAACATACACGGCTCGCACATCCAACTCCACCGTCAGCGTCAGCACGTCGATGAGCGCCAACACGTCGGGCTTGTCGCTGACCATCGTGATGCCGTCCAAGCGGTCCTTCAGGCGCTTGCCAATCTCCTCCACCAAGGAGGACTTCAGAGGGTCAGAACCGCCCGCACCGAGGCGCTTGCGGAGCTTTTCTTCCTCTTCCATCTGGTCCTTGGGGAAGCGTGCGCCGAGTTGGAGTCGGCTGATGTCGTAGGGCTCAATTGCGTCAAAAATGATGTCAGCGAGCAGGTCCACTTCCTCGAAGAGGTTCTCGCAAAAGGGGCACAACGGCTCGTCTTCTCGAACATTGGCCAAATGGCTGTCCTGTTCCACCACCGAGTCCCGCACACCTTTTCCGGCTTCTTCCAGCGATTGACCGTAGGTGCGCTTGCCACCCACACGGCCCAAACAGGCGTCGCAGGTACCTTGGCGGACCAGATGCTTGAGTCCGGCTGGGCGGGGCGCCCGAGGGATTTCCTCGACGTGGGTGCCCAGTTGCATGGCGACTTCTTGCTGGTGGGCTTCGTCTTCCTCCACCGGTTCAACATCGTCCCACAGGGAATAATCCGTCTCACCAAAGCCAGCGTTGGCGTACTTCATCCAGTCGTCTTCATCGTCGTCGATGTCCTCGGCCGTATCGGGTTCGTTGCCTGCCATATCGCCACCACCTTCCCGGGGCCAACCCCAAAGACGGCAAGGTAAGCGCAGGCTCAACCCTTGATGAAGTCACCGCCCAATCAGGGTTCACTTCTGGTCCAAGAAGGCCAATACGCCTGCTACGAGGCCGAGCACACCGCCAAGCACCGTCATCCACACGCCCATGCCCGCTGAGGTGTCCGTGTCGGTATCGGGCAGCAAGATCCACCACACCAAAACGGCGAGGAGCATCAACACGCCAGCGGCCATGCCGGCCCACTTTCCGTGTTGTTCTGCGTTGGCTGGGAGGCTGCGGCCGATGGAGCCGGATGCGAGCATGACGGTGCCGAGCAGAGCGCCGATGGAACCCAGCCAGAGGACGATACCACCGTTTGATCCAGCGGCGGGCGTCTCAAGGCAGGTGTCGCGATCCTCTGCTAAGTCGGCCAGCACGGACTCGTTGCCCACAAAAAGGGCGGATGCATATGCGTAGGTGTTGTCGCACACATCCTCAATCTGGCCCACGATGACATCGTCGATGTCGTCAGCCGTGAGGTTCTCAGCCAAGGCTGCTTCCATGTCTTCGGCGTAAAGTGTGTACGCCATCACCTTGCATTCGTCCACCGCAGCCTCCTTTGTCACGTTGTCGCTCAAGTCGCCTTCTGCCATGCTGCAATCCACGCGAACCGTCGTAAGGCCGAAACTGCTGCCTTCATCTTCGTTGTCGACAATCCATGAATGACTGAACTGCCCGGCCATCGAGAGGAGCAAGGCGAACACGATGCACGCCACAGCACCCCACATCATCGGGGTCGTGCCCCCTGCGGGCAGCGGGGTGGCGGCCATGGGCGCATAGGTGCTGGGCGCTGCAGCGGCGGGTGCAGCGACGGCAGGAGCGGCAGCGACCGGGGCTGCTTGAGCAGGCGCAGCCGACACGGCGGGCTGGGCCACGGGTTGAGCCGCCGGAACGGGTTGCTGCGAGACGGGCGCGAGAACGGGAGGAGCCACGGCTTCGGCAACACCTGGGACGAAATCCGGGTAGTGTTGACGGGTGTAAGCGAGGGCGTTTTCAGGTGAATGGCCCATACCGAGGACCTGATTGTAGTAGTCTTGAGCAGCCGACATCGGGGGTGTCTTGCCTCGGATGCTTGATGATGTTTTCTCCGAGATCATGCCTCTTCATCGCTTGCAGGGGCCGATACAACGGAAGTGGGAGCATTGTCGGCGGGTGTGCTGATGAGGCCGAGGGCGGCGGTCGTCAACACCAGGCTGGCGAGCAGGGAAAGGGCGATCATCGCAGCCGAGAAGATGCCGAAGTTTGCAAACAGCCCCATCGGCGAGAGGGCGATGACGAGGAAGCCGGCAATGTCGGAGGTGGCCGAGCCGAGCAAAGCCAAGCCGCAAGCACCACCAACGGCGGCCAGTGCATCGTTGTGCGTCTCGCCGTTTTCTCTCCCTTCGCGATACCGCTCAGTGACGTGAATACAGTAGTCGATGCCCACCCCCAGCGAAATGGTGGCGATGGTGACGGTGACGATGTTGAGCGAAGCCCCGGCGACGTACATCAGCCCGTAGAGCCACACGACGACAAGGAAAATCGGGACGAAGGTGACGACCGCCTGTTTGGGCGAGCGGAAGCCGATGGTCAAGGAGGCCAGCACGAAGACGGAGCCGAGCACGAGTGAGGATTGCATTTCGTCTTGCATGGCGGTGGAAGCGGTGAATCGGGTGATGGGCCGACCGGTCAGCATGACCCACGTCAGCGGTTTGTCGTCTTCTTCCTCACCGGGCTCCTCGTAGGTACCACTTGAGAGGTTGGTGAAGACCTCCAAATCCCGCCACACTTCAGCCACGCCGCCTTGCATGCCGGGGAAATCCTCGGGCTGGGTCATGCCGAAGCGAATTTGCATCATGTCGTAGGCGGCGTCGTCGCCGTTCACGTCGAGCCACGGGCGTTCAGGATCAAGGTCGACTACGGGCATGATGTAGAGCTGGACGATGCTTGCGGGGATGTCAGGAATCGGGCCGACCCCGGGCACGCCGTTGAGCGAGAGGAAGCCGTAGAAGAAGGCCAGGCACTCACGGTCGGTCGTGTCCACCAGCGGTCCGTTGCCGGCCAAGGAGCAGTTCATGCCAAAGCCGTCCACATCAGGCTGCCAGCCCGCCTCTTCAAAGGGCGCACTGTCGAGCACGAGGCTGCCTTGAGCGGCGAAGACCATCTCGTCGAGGGCGAGGATGTCAATCGTGCCGTCGGGCTGTCGGGTGATTTTGTCGGGCACGCCCTCGGGCAGGGCGTCCATGTCTTGGCGGAACTCGTCAATGGCCGCAAAGACTCGCGGGTCGAGCACGTCGCCCAGAATCAGCAGGTTGGCCGGCTCGCCTTCGTCAGCAAAACGGTCAGCGATTTCATCAACGCCGATGGCGAAGTCGGAGCGCTCGTCGAGGAAGTCTTCAACGGCGAAGTCGCCTTCCAAACTGGCCATGCCAACAGCGGCCGGGATGGTTAGGGCAAAGGCGATCAGGGCGATGATGGTGGCCCGCTTCCGCTGACCTGAACCCAATGTCACTTGGCGCAACCAATCCGGATTGACGATGGATTTCACGTCGCCTTGCTCGGTTGATTTCTTGCGAGCCTCCAGCCAATCGTCCACGCTGACACGAATCAGCGGCGCCCACAAACCGGTCAGGATGAACGCAGCCAAGACGCCGAGAGCGGCTTCAATACCGAAGGAGCGCAAGGCGGCGATATCGCTGAACAGATTGGCGGCAAAGGCCGCCATGGTCGTCAACGATGTTAGGGTGATGGCTCGTCCAACACGGGACAGCGTGATGCTACCGGCTTCCTCTGAGGTCTTGCCGTTGGCGCGCTCTTCCTTGTAGCGATGCAGCGCGTGCAAGGAGTCGTCAATGCCCAGCGCGAGCACGAGAATCGGCAGGAGGTTCGAGAATTGCGACCGAGCGATGAGGCTCAAACCAAACCATCCTGTGATGTTGGCAAAGTGGCCGATCATCCCCTGCATCCACAAGAGAGCGGCGCCCAAGGCGAACATGACGATGGCAACGTCCGACCAGCGGCGCAGGCTGACGTAGAGCAAAATCACGATGGCGAGACCCATCATGGCGATGAGACCCGCACTGGACTGCAGTTCCCGATTCACCTCCACGTTGACGCCCTGGCCCAGCAGCAGGGTGACGGTGGTGCGGTCGTGAGAGCGCAGGTGGCCTTCGAGGTCCATGTAGGTCCATTCGGTGGCGCAACCGGCCCCTTCGGCTTGAAGTTCCAAACATTCTTCTTCGGTGTACTGTGGAGGATGGAGCACCAATTGCCCGTCAGCCAGACGGTAGCCGCCGACGCGAAAACCTTCGTCGGTGAATTGAATCTCTTTTTCTTGATGGGCGTCCTTCCACACGACTTCCCAACCCATCTCTTGCAACTTTGTGCTGTCGAGTTGCACCAGTAACCACGTGGAGGAACCGGTCCACCGGCCCTTGCCCCACAACGCCCCTTCCCACGTGCCGTTGGAGAGCAATTTTCCGTAAATCGGCCCTTCTTGGAAGGCGGTGTAGTCGGCCTTGAACCCGCGGTCGAGGGAAAGCCAGCGCAGGAAATTATTGTCCGAGGCCTCGGCCATCCGAGCGGCCGCCATGTCGATGTGAGCCTGGGTGATGTTGGCGTCGTCAAACTCAAGACAATCAAGTGGGAAACAATCCGTCCAGTTGGTCGGTGGTTCGGTGACCACACCCAGCGTGGTCAGGCCGGGCTGCGTGAGAATGGACGTGTTGTTCATGAAGCCGCGAAAGTGGTCCGAGAGTGAGATGGCACCGTTGGACTGGTGGCCCGTGACATCGTTCACCAGTGGCTTGAGCGCTGGGGCAAGCGGGTGTTCGAGCACAAGGTTCAGTTTGGTGTCCAA
>CALGEM010000125.1 GCA_937881505.1 uncultured euryarchaeote | reverse complement strand
GTTCGGCGAAAACACCCGCTTCGAGGAGGCTGTTTGAGGCCAGTCGATTGGCACCGTGCATGCCTGTGCTTGCGACCTCGCCGATGGCGTAGAGATGGGGCATCACAACGCCTTGGTCACGGACGAAAGCTCGTCCAATCTCGTCAACTCGGATTCCACCCACCATGTAGTGGGCAGCGGGAACCACCGGAATGGGGTCCACGCCAAGTTTCAATCCCTCCTTTGCCAAGCGTCGGGCGATGGTCGGGAATTTTTCATCCAGCGCATCATCCAGGTGTGAGGTGATGAGGTAGACATGGGTTGTACCGTGTTTCTTCATTTGCTGGTCAATGGCCCGTGCGACGATGTCTCGGGTGGCCATGGAACCCTCGGGCGTGTACTTGAGCGTGAACGAATACGAATCAGGGGCTGGCTTTTCCTCGCCTTTGGTTTGTGCCTCTTCCACGGCTCTGTTCCAATGCGAGAGCCCCTCTTGGTCAAGCAAGACAGCACCGACACCCCGTACGGCTTCGGAAATCAAAAACGGTCGTTCCGTGTCGGTGGCAAGTGCGGTTGGATGGAACTGGATGAATGCAAGATGGTCAACGCTAGCACCTGTTCTATAGGCCATTGCTAAACCGTCTCCTGTGGCGACATCAGGATTGGTAGTCTCTTTCCAAAGACGCCCAACGCCACCCGTGGCAAGCACGATGGCGTCGGCTTCGATGTTCACGACCTTGTGCGTCACTTGGTCCAAACACCAGACGCCAGCGACGCCCATCGCTGCCTGGCCGTGCTGGCGCTGAATCAAATCAATGGCCAGCGTATTGGGTTTGAGCGTGATGTTGGGATGTTGGCGGGCAAAAGCGGTCAAAGCACGCTCAATCTCTTTGCCAGTCGCATCTTTGGCGTGAAGGATTCGCTTGGTTGAATGGCCACCTTCTCGAATGAAGGAATAGGTGCCATCGGTCGTTTTCTCAAATTCAACACCAATGCGAATTAAATCCCGAATTCGGTCGCCAGCTTCGTTGATGATCGAACGAACCACCGCTTCGTCGCACGCTCCATCGCCCGAGCGAAGCGTGTCTTGGACGTGGGCTTCCATACCTTCCTGGTTGGTTTTATCCAAGATGGCAGCGATTCCGCCTTGGGCCCAATTCGTCGAGGAATCCTTGGGGCGCTGTTTGGTGATGACAGAAACCTGGTGGCCTGCTTCAGCCAATTTTGAGGCTGCGAACAATCCCGCAATACCGCTTCCAATGATGGCGATGTGAGCCAAAGACTCCCCTCCTGTGGTTTGTCCTCCGCTTCCACCTTCTTGACCATGATGGCCTGTTCCCACGACATGCTTCTCGGAATCACTATGAATGAGCGAGCGTTGGAAAGAACGAGGTGCAAGCGTGTTCCGTCTTCCGCTAAGGAAAATACTCACGCTGTTCGGCCTCTTGATGATGATATTCGTCGTCGTCAATGTCCAGTTTGGGAGTGTAGCTCCTCAGGTCATTGACGGAGCAGATGGCTACAAACTGGATGCATTCTTGATGTTCGAACCGAGTTGTACGTTTGATTTGGTGGAAGAAGAACTCAAGGAAACGGGAACATCGTATTGTCTTGGTGAGGTTGGCCAATGGTCTGGAGCCGATGTGCTCATGCTCATGGAGGGTCTCTTTCTGTTTGTTTATGGGTTTGAACTTCCGCAAAACAAGGGGTGGGCTCGGCGACTTCGAAAGGTGGGCTTCATCATGGGGTCCATTCTCTGTTCACTCGCCGTCCTCGACCGATTTTCATTGCTGCCCACTTCCGCAAGTTCCGAAGGTTTGGCCACACTGTTTCCCTTCCCCGTGCAGCCATGGGTTGTTCAGATCATGTTCGCTGTTATTGGCGTCATCATGATTCGTGGACCAAAATACTGGGAGGCCGAAGCGGTCGCACAAACACGCGACAAACTCGAGCGTCGTCGAGAGAAAGCCGGCGTGTTTCGTTCTTCGTTCTTCAACGCTGAAAAGCACGACAAGCGCACCATGGAGCGGGCTGAACGCTCTCGCTTCCTCCAATCTGACAAGAACCTCGCAATGAGTCGGCGCCGCAGCAAGTTGTTGGTCATGGCCACTTGCCCATATTGCCATGGAGCGGGGTGTAAGAAGTGCAACCACAACGGTGTATTTTGACCCCGTTTCGGCGATGCAAATGAACCCTCAAAAACCGGGGCACTGAGCCGTTGTTTTGGGTATGGTTTAAATCCTGTAAAGCGCCGGTGCCGAGAAAGTAGTGGAAGGAAACTTCCATTGCATGAGGGATAGGGATGTACCTAAAATCACTTGAAGTGCTAAATTTCAAATCGTTCAAGGGCGAAGTAACCGTTCCATTGGACCGCGGATTTACCGCGATTACCGGGCCAAACGGCTCTGGTAAATCGAACTGTGGTGATGCGATACAGTTCGTTCTTGGGCCCAAATCCAATCGGGTGATTCGAGCTCAGAATTCCACCGACCTCATCTTCAACGGTGGAAAGAACTCCAAACCTGCGCGTGAATGTTCGGTGACGTTGGTGTTCGCTAACCCGGTCATGAGCAACGGGCGTCGTCGTCTTCCATTGGATAAGGAAGAGATTCGCATGTCCCGAAGCATCCGCTTAACCGCTTCCAACAACCCAGTAACTACCTACAAACTCAACGGTGAAGACAGCACGCAGAAGGTGTTCCACCGTCTTCTCGGGGCGGCCAATGCACGCCCGGATGGCTACAACATCGTGCTTCAGGGCGACGTTACGAGCCTTGCGAAAATGACGGCAAACGAACGCCGTAAGGTCTTGGACAACGTTGCTGGCGTCACCTCCTATGACGATGAAATTCGCAAGGCCAACAAGCAAAAAGAGATGGTGGAGAACTACCTTGACCGCATCGGTTTGCTTGAAAAGGAACAACTTGAACGACTTTCAACCCTCGCCAAAGAGCGCCATGTCGCTCAAAAGGCCAAGGAGGTCAGCGATGCCATTCAGATGACGAACGCCATGCTTCTCCAGTCCCGCTACGCCACGATGAAGAACGAGTTGAAGTTCCACATTGAGCAGCGCCAAAAATACCTTGACGAAAGCCAAGATCTGTTGGATGACCACAAGGCTACAGAAAAAACCCTCCTGGAACTTGACGATAAAATCGCTGAAATTCAAAAGGAAATCAACCTCCTCACCGGAGGTGAAACATCCGAACTCGGCCAGGCGATTCAAGCCCTCCAGGTCGCCATTGAACTCAACAACGACCGCCTGCAAGAAGCGGCTCGTGAAGAAGAGGAAGAAGAGGAAGAAACGCTTGCAGCGTCTGAGCAACTCAGTGAAGCAAATGCCGAACTTGAGGCCTTTATCACCAGTCTGCAATCAGCAAACCAAGCACTTGCTGATGCACTGAATGAACTCCAAGAGGCTCAGGATGAAGAGCAGCGCATTCGAGAAGCATTGGCTACCGCCGGTGAAAAAAATCAACACTTGACAGAGGCGTTGGCATCCGCAGAAGATCTCGTACAAACTCACGAACAGCACCGCCAAGAGGCGCAAACGGACGTCGACAAACTTGCGGTTGAGGCTGATTTGGTCGGCGACCAATTGGCCAAAGCACAGCAGGAGAGTGAGGAGATTCGCCTGGCACTTGGCGAGTTGGATATCCGCTTGCAAGAGATGGCCGAAGAGGCCCCCGAGTACGACCGTGAATCACTGGCTGTTCAATTGACTGAAGCTCAACGGGCCGAATCCCAACTGGCCGAAGACCGCACGCGTATTGAAATCAAATTGCGAGAAGCCGAACGTGCCCTTTCTCTGGCCAAGGCTGAGATGGAGCAGAAATCCGGCGCAAAAGGACTTGCTGGCGGCGCCAGCGCCGTCATCGCCGCTCGAGACAATCAGCAATTGAAGGGCATCATTGGAACCGTGGCCGAACTTTGTGCGCCCAAAGACAGTTCCCACGAAGTGGCTTTGGCCACCGCCATCGGTGCAGGTATGGCCTCAGTTGTCGTGGAGACCGACCAAGACGCTGCCAACGCCATTCGATGGCTTGCTGAAAACCGTGCAGGTCGTGCCACCTTCCTGCCACTCAACAAACTCGCCAGTTCTCGTGCCGGTGGAAAAACAGTCATGACGGCCCGAAAGGACGGTGTTCTCGGTTTCGCCCACGAAATGATGGATTACGACCCCCGCATCGACGTCGCGGTTCGCTTTGTTCTCCGAAACACGCTCATTGTTGAGAACCTAAGCATCGCCAGACAGCACATGGGCGGTACTCGATTTGTCACGCTCCGAGGGGATGTCATTGAAGCCGGCGGTGCGATGGTTGGTGGTGCTAAGCGAAAGATGAGCATCGCTTTTGGTGGTCGAATTCAGGGCGCCAGCGAAGTTGAGAAATACACCGCTGAAGTTGAGAAATACCATCTCATGGAGGCCACCGTCACCGGTGCGCTTCGTGAGGCTCGCACCAATCAACAAAACATTCGAAACAAGATCAACGCCATGGTCGACGATTCACATGCGACCGAGTTGCGTGAACTCAAAGCCGAGAAGAAGCAAGTCAGTCTCGCTCACAAGAAAGCGATGGAGGTTGTCGCTGGTTTGGAAGAGAAGTTGGACGAGGTTCGCCTCAGCGCACAAGATGCGATTCGTGCACTTGATGCGGCCGACCGCACGCTTGGCACCTCGAAGGAAGCGCATGAAACGGCGAAGACCGCCCTTGAGGCCGCTAGTCCCGAACATCTTCGAGAACGCATGCATGCCGCAAATCTTCTTCGCGTCGAGGCGACGGGCAAGAAAGAGAAAGCTGAGGAGATCATTGCCAGCGGCGCAAGCCATCAAACGGTGCTTCAGCGCAGGGTAGACGAGACTCAGCAGCGGTTGACCACGCTCCATGAAAACAAAGAGGCCAGAATGGTCAGAGTTGACGAACTTGAGGCGACGTTGGCCACCGACAGGGTGGCTTTGAAAGCCAAGAAGGACGAACAAGCCGTGTATTTGGAAGAAAATCAAGGCCTCGAACAGGAGCGACAGGAATTGACCGACCAGCGGGCAACGCTTCGTGTTCGAAACGAGGAACGCCTCAATCAGGCACAGAATCATCGCCGCTTGGCTGAGGAGTTGATGCGCACCATCAGCGAGAAAGAAGCCGAAGTCCAGTTGATGGCGCAGGAACTGATTGAAGCCGACCTTTCGTTGGAGGATTTGCCTGAGGACCTCAAGAATGTTGGTGAGTTGGAGCGACAACTCCGTGGCCTGCAGCGCAAGATGGAGAACTTCGGAAATGTCAACATGATGGCGATTGAACAGTACGATGAGTGCCAGGCCCGCCTGGACTTGATGAAGGACGAATTCGCCACCCTGCAAGCACGCCGAAAGCACCTGATCGAGGTCACTGAACAACTTGAATCCCAGCGAAAGGAACGCTTGCTCAACGTTTTGGAAAAGGTCAACGAGAACTTCAAGAAATCCTACCACGAGTTGTCCGACGGAGGACGAGGTGAACTCTTCCTCGAAAACCCGGATGAGCCGTTCAAGGGCGGATTGGAGTTGTGGGCTCAACCTCGTGGAAAATCCTCGAAGGTCAGCCGTCAGCAACTCTCCGGTGGAGAGCAATCCATGGCCGCTCTCGCCCTGATTTTTGCCATTCAAGATTACGACCCAAGCCCGTTCTACTACTTTGACGAAGTCGACCAAAACTTGGACGCCTACAACGCCGAGCGCATTGCGAAGATGTGCAGAAAGCGCAGCAAGCGTGCGCAATTCATCATGGTCACCTTGCGAAAAGTTTCCCTCAAACTTGCCGACCATCACATTGGCATCACCCACGGCGGCGATGGTTGCAGTCGACGCATCCTTGACTTTGACAGGGAGCGAGCCATCGCTTTGGGCGAGGCGGCGCTCAAAGAAGCTCAGAAGGACGCAGCGAAGAACGAGTCCCGTATCATGGACGCCGTTGCAGCAGCCGAAGACATGCCATCGGTTCCTGACCCGGTTGCGGTGCCCAAGAGTTTGGGTGGTTTGCTCGCTCACATGCACGATGACGAAGCTGCGGAGGCGGCGCCTGAAGAAGCCTCGTTGGGCGGTTTGATGGAGCGAACGCAAGAATTGACCGAAGACATCCATGAGCGAGCAGAAGTGGCTTCCAAGATCGCCGAAGAAGAGGCGCACGAGGCCGAAACGAGCGAAGTCACCGAGGCAACGGTCGAATCTGAAGAACAGTGAGGCGATTTCATGGCAGAACAACAGAGCATGCTCGACCGGTGGTTCCTCCAGCAGGAGGTCATCGACCAACTTCTCGGACAGGGTGAGGAGCGAGAGGATGCCGTTGAGTTTGGCCAGCGAATCGCGACCATCGCCGCTACCGAAGAGGCAGAACACCAGAGTTTGCACGACCCGTTCGACCGTTCAGTGGCGTTGGTTCTGTCCCTGGTTCGAGAGGAGGAATTCAACCCGTGGGATGTTGACCTCTCTGCGTTTTTGAACGTGTTCGCAAAGCGAGTGAAAGAAGGTGAAAACCTCGATTTGCCTGCCTGCGGCCGACTGATTCGTCTTTCTTGGGAAGTTCTTCACCACCAATCGGCTGTCCTTTTTGACAAAATCCAGCCGGTTGAAGAGGAGGTCTGGGAAGATGACGGGGCCTTTGGATGGGAGAGCGATTACGATGACGAAGCCTTCTTTTTCACCCAGTCCGTTTTGGATGGTGAAGCAGACGATGTTCTGTCAACCTTGTTTGATGAACGCGTCCGTCGGGACGAAGGCCGACCGGTGACCTTGGCTGAATTACTCTCTGCGTTCAAGGACGCAGCGGATGATGCTGAGGCGCTCAAGCAACGAGAAATCAATCGCTTGGAGCACGAAAAGGAGTTGAGCGAATACCTCGATAACGTCGGTGGTCGCATGCACAACGAAGACCTCGAGGGGGACATTGAACGCTGTTGGGTGGCCCTCAAGTCAACCTGTGCTGAAGCCGGTTCTGCCACCGTTCCCCTCGTTGATGTCATTGCAAAACTCAAGCCCGTGCTCAAAGCCACTTTTGGCGAAGCCCTTGAAGACCCACAAAGTGAAGCCTTTGTCGCTTCGTTCATCGCCGGTTTATTCCTGACCCATCGGCGGATGGCCAGCATTACACAAGAGGGCGAAGCGGTTGAAAACATCATGATCGAAGACCTCTGGCCCCAACTGTCGTCATTTGAAGACGTGTTGGATGCGGTTGAGGCGCTGATGGCAGAGGACGCCGAAGCCTTGGACGGGGAAACCACGGGCTCTGAACATCGAATGGAAGCCATCGCAGAGCGAGCCCGATTGGCCGAGGAACGTGCAGCCCGTCGTCAAGCCAAGTTGGAGGCCAAAGCAGCCAAGGAAGCGAGCGAATCACCAGCCGAAGCCGCTGAGGTGGAGATCAATTCGTCCACCGAGAGCATGCTTGATGAACACGATTGGTTGGTGGAATGAGGAGGGAAGAAGATGGCAGAATTACCGTTGGAATCCCTGATTGAAGCCACCCTGTTCAGTTCAGGCAAATCCATGTCCGTGGAGGAACTCTCCACAGCATTGGGCTACGACGAAGACGAGATGTTGGATTGCCTGGGCTCGCTGCAGGCCACGCTCAAGCGAAGGAAAGGTGGCGCCCTTCAACTCGCCGAGGTTGGCGACCGATGGGCCCTCGAGGTGAAACCAACCATCGCCGAGCACCTGCCTCGTGAGACCAAGACCGACATGCCTCCAAAATTGCTCAAAGCAGCTGCTCTCATTGCCTATCATCAGCCCATGCCTCAATCCCGTCTTGTGGAATTGTTGGGTCAAAAGGCGTACGATTATGTTCGTGAACTGGCCCAACACGGGATGATTGACCGTCGTAAAGACGGCAACACCCGCCGATTAGCCACCACCCGTCGCTTCTCCGAAGCCTTTGGCTGCCCGCACACCGAACGAAAGAAGGTCAAGGCGTGGTTCAGAGAACAAGTTCAATCCAGCGGCCTCTTGGATGAGCTGGGCGACCGAAAAGAAATCCTTCGAGAAGAATCCGACGGCACGGGAACGGTCCAATCCTCTCTTCCGGTTCAAGAAGTGGCAACCTCTTCCGTGGATGAAGAAGAGTGAAATCAAGCCTTCCTCATCTCTTCAAGCCACGTCTCGACCAGACTTTGTGTGCGGTGGCCTTCGTGGGCTTGAAGACGAGCCGCTAACACCTCCACTTCTTCACCAACAGCGCCAGCGCTGACGGCCATGTTCTTGGCGTGCAATTTCATGTGGCCGGCTTGAATGCCTTTGGTTGAGAGCGCTCGCAAAGCCCCCAGGTTCTGTGCAAGTCCAGCACAGAGGATGATACCGGCGAGTTCCTGAGCCGTTTCGACGCCCAAGATGGCAAGGTTTGCCTTGGCTGCAGGATGGACTTTGGAGGCACCACCAACGATGCCGACGGCCATCGGGAGGTCCATGGAACCGACCAAGTTCCCGTCGTCATCGCATTCCCACGAAGACATTGACGTGTAGCGCCCATCGGCCATGGTGGTCCATGCGTGGCAACCAGCCTCAATCGCTCGCCAATCCTGGCCACAGGCAAGCGCGACGCTGCTAATGGCGTTCATGACGCCCTTGTTGTGTGTCGTGGCCCGGTACGGGTCTTCAACGGCAAAGGCATGGGCCTCAAGGATGCCTTGAATGACCGCATCTCCGTCTTCCTTCGTGCCGTCAGAGGACATCTCTTCGGGAGAGAACACCGCTCGAACGCGTGCTAAACGATGCCCTGCAAGGTTGGAGAGGATTCGAAGGTGGGCTCTTCCGCCTGTGAGGGCTTCCAAGCGAGGAGCCACACGCTCGGCCATGGTGTTCACGGCGTTGGCGCCCATTGCGTCCCTGCAATCCACGAGAAGATGCACCACCAGCATCGTGCCGAGATTTGTGGAAACAACACGCGTTTCAATGGCCTTACAACCGCCTCCAAGCGCAATCATTCGCGAAGGAACATCGTTGCAAAACGCCATCAATGCCTTGATATACCACTTAAATGACTTTTGGCCTTGATATCTCTTCCGTAATTCCTGGGATCGATAAGCACCCCTCTTTATATGAGCCAACCTCTTCAGATTCATGCTCAATCTGTGGATTAATTACAATTCTACAATCTTTTTCTTCATCTTCTCGTGAGCAGTCCATAACAAATATCCTTTTATTTATGCCTATTTGTGGAGCTGCCAATCCTACACCGTCTGCATTATACATAGTATCAATTAGATCCTTAGAAAGGCTTACTAAGCTTTCATCAAATTTGTCTATTCTAGCACTTGTCCGAAGCAAAACAGGGCTGGGGTAAAGAAATATTTTTTTAATTGCCATTTTAAATTTTAAACAAATATTAATACTAGACTAGAATAAAATAAATTCTTATACATGACCCGTTGGCCAAATGATAGTTAATTTTGACAAATTCATAGATAATAGACATGCAAATCTGTCTAAGTTTGACGGTTTAAGAAGTTTATACGACGCGAATCAAAATACGTGCATATCAATGTGGGTTGCAGACATGGATTTTAATCCTCCTCAGGCTGTTCTTTCCGCGCTCCAAAAAGAAGTATCACATGGCGTTTTCGGATACTATGGAAGCAACAAATCTTTTATTAATTCCGTAAAAATGTGGATGAAAAGCAGGCATGATTGGGATATTTCTGAAGAATGGTGCTCCGTGGTGCACGGAGTTAATACAGGGATTGGAATGGGCTTGCGAGCGTTCAGCGAGCCAGGAGATGAGATCTTACTTTTTTCCCCCATTTATTATTCTTTTTTTAATACCATTAAAAATAATGGGCGAGTGCCAAAAGAAATACCTTTAAAGAAGGA
>CALGEM010000124.1 GCA_937881505.1 uncultured euryarchaeote | reverse complement strand
ACCTCCATGCTGCACCACTCACCCGCCGTGAAGATGAGGCAGGGTTGAGGGCTCATATCACCCGACACCCCCCTCGCCTTTCTCAATCCAACGGTGTGTGCGAATGAACAAGTTGACCCCCTATGGGGGTCAGTCCGGGCTGAACAATGATTTTCTAGGTTGGAGTCTCTGCTTCTGCCATGGCGGGCGTTGATTTTCAGAAGATTCACTTCAAGAGCGTCATGCTCGTTCTCCTTTTTGTCCTCTCGTTGTGGGCGCCGGTCGTGTCGGTGCCGCTGGGAGAGGATTCACTGGAAGAGGGTCAACCTGTCCTTCTGACCGCTCCTTATTCACTTGAATCGGGCTACGGTCACGACATTGGCTCATCCACCATCGACGTCGACGGACTGGTGCAGGCTGAAGTTCGAGAGGAATCCATGTTCGACTTGTGGATCACCACCGAATTCAACACCTCAAGCACCGAACACCACGGTACACCGGACATGAAGTTGACACGTCACGACAAGGAGCATTATTGTTGGAGCACGGAGGAGGGTCCTGTTCGAACTGCCATCCATCGACCAAATGGCCAATGGAGCACCACGCTGGTGGACACGGTTGCTTCATCCACCGCAGCCGATTTGGTGGATTGCGCCATCGCCATCACCGCCAATGAACGTGTTCGTGTGCTCTACGCTGATGGTCCGGACTTGAAGATGGGACGATATGCGCTGGAAAGTCAAACGTACTGGGACGGAGCACGCTGGCACACTCGCACCATCATGGAGGATGTTGATCCAACGCATTTGGCGCTTGACATCACGCCTGATGGCCTGGAATGGGGTTTGATGCGCACTGATTCAGGCGCCCTTCATCAGGTGAACTTCAGCGGAGCGTATTGGACGCATTACCTTCTTGATGCAGGGCCAGTCGGCGAGGATTTTGAATTGGAGGTGGATGAGAACGGTGTCGCTCACGTCCTTTACTCCCGAACCAACACCGGCGAAGTCGTCTTGCTTCGGATTGATGGATTTGAGCATGATACTCGTATTTTGCTGACCGATGGCGACCTCGTGGACGCTTTGGGCATGGACCTCGATGCAAATAACATCGAGCAGGTGGCCACCGCTTCTCAATCCGGTCCAAGCTTCACTCTCAACTTGATTCGTTCCCTCGCTGGTCAAGACACCGGCCGTGTTGACCCAACTCCTCAAGACGCACGACAAGGAGAAGAAGACGAGCAGGAAGGCTCGCTGTTGTTGGCGGATTTGAATCACGACGGATTTGATGATTTGGTCATCGCCACCCCAGAGGCTGACATGCTTTCCTATGTTGACAACGGGCGCGTGGATGTTTACTACGGTTCCTCGGAGGGTCTGTCAGCAATCCCCGATGTCATTCTCGCAGGCGACGGGGACGGCACCCACTACGGTGCTGGTATCGACCAAGGCGATTTCAACAACGACGGCATCACGGATTTGGCCATCGGTGCCCCAGGTTGGTCCGACGAAAGCGATTCGAATGCTCGCCACGGGCAGGTCCATGTTTACTTGGGCAATGCATCAGGTCTTGCCTCCACCCCATGGGCGACGGTTCTCGGCGCCAATAACGAATCGCTTGGAAGCGCGGTTGAAGCCCTTCACCATACAGGCGGAGGCGACCACCTTGCGGTAACGGCTCGAAATTATTCCATGGAGACCGGCTCCAGCCTAATGGATACAGGGAAGGTGAACGTCTACAGCAGCAACGATACGGGTTTGAGTCCACTTCGGAACTTGACGCAAACCAAAGCAGGAGACTTATTTGGTCGCTCGCTCGAGGGTTGCGATGTCAACAACGACGGGTTTGACGAACTCATTGTTGGCAACACGGGTTCGTTTGAAGATGCACTTTCCTACTCTTCGGTGGAGTATTACTACGGGTCGTCAACCGGCTACAACGGAACGCCAGACCACACCCTAGCCTCCCTCACGCAAGGCAGGCTCTTTGGTCTGGTCGTGGCCTGTGTGGGTGATTTGAACGGCGATGGTTACGATGAACACATCATCACCGAACCGCTCAACAGCACGGGCACCTTTGGGGCGGG
>CALGEM010000123.1 GCA_937881505.1 uncultured euryarchaeote | reverse complement strand
CCCTTGGTCAGCGTGAATGAGTTCGGGCTGTAGGCGAGAGAAGAAGGTGCGATGTCGTTCACAACAATGGTGACATCAGCCGTCGTGCTGCCGCCGGTGTTGGTTGCGGTCACGGTGTAGGTGGCGGAAGAAGTGACGGCGGTGGGGGTGCCGCTGATGGCACCGGTTGAGGAATCAAGGGAAAGCCCAGCTGGAAGCGATGGGGAAACGGACCAGGATGTCACGGATCCACCGCTCGAGGTTGGTGTCACCGTCGTCATGGCCGTGCCCTTGGTCAACGTGAACGAGTTGGGGCTGTAGGTCAAGGACGAAGGGGCAACGTCGTTGACCACAATGGTAAGGAAGACCGAGTCGGTGCCACCGGTGTTGGTGGCGGACACCAGGTAATACGCCGAACTGGTGATGGTGGTTGGTGTTCCGCTGATGGCCCCCGTGGACGAATTCAAGGAAAGACCTGCAGGCAAGGAAGGAGAGACCGACCAGGTCACCACCGCTCCGCCTCCTACGGTTGGGGTCGACGTCGTCATGGCCACGCCCTTGGTGAGCGTGTAAGAGGTTGGCGAGTACGAGATGATGGGGGCAGCGTCGTTGACCACGATGGTCACAGTAGCCGTATCGCTGCCACCGGTATTGGTGGCAGTGATGGTGTAGGTGGCCGAGGACGTGATGGTCGTGGGTGTACCGCTGATATCACCGGTTGACGTATTCAGGGAAAGACCGGTGGGGAGTGAGGGGGAGACCGACCAAGAGACAACCTGCCCGTTGCCGTAAATAATCGGCGAGGCTGTCGACATCGCCGTGCCTTTGGTCAGAGTGAACGAAGACGGTGAATAACCGATGAGCGGTGAGACATCGTTGACCACGATGGTGATGTTTGCCGTGTCAGTTCCACCCGTGTTGGTGGCGGTGATGGTGTACGTGGCTGAAGACGTAACCGCTGTCGGTGTACCTGAAATGGCACCGGTGGTGCTGGAAATGCTCAGGCCTGCCGGAAGCGACGGGGAAACAGACCACGAAACAACGGTTCCGCCGGTCGATGTCGGATTGAGCGTGGTCATGGCCGTCCCTTTCGTCAGCGTGACCGAACTGCTCGAGTAGCCAATGATCGGGGCGACATCGTTGACGACGATGGTGATGGTCGTGGTCGCACTTCCACCGGTGTTGGTCCCTGTGATGGTGTAGGTTGCTGAAGAAGATACGGCAGTGGGTGTTCCACTGATGGCTCCGTCGGACGAAGCAAGCGAGAGACCGGATGGGAGCGAAGGGGAAACCGACCACGTTGTAACCGTGCCGCCAGTGGTGGTCGGGGTGACGGTCGTCATGGCCGTTCCCTTGGTCAGCGTAAACGTGTTCGGGCTGTAGGTAATGGATGAGGGAGCAACGTCGTTGACGACGATGGTGACGGTGGCCGTATCGCTACCAGCGGTGTTGGTGGCTGTGATGGTGTAGACCGTTGATGAGGAAACAGCCGTGGGCGTTCCGCCGATGGTACCCGTGGTGCTGCCAATGGAAAGACCCGCTGGGAGAGAGGGTGAAATGGAGTAGGTATCCACTGTTCCCGTTCCGTAGAGGGTGGGTGATACCGATGTCATGGCGGTGCCCACGGACAATGTGAAGGAATTGGGATTGTAGGCGATAACCGGGAGCGGTTCACTGACTGTGATGGTGACCGTAGCGGTGTCGCTACCACCAGAGTTGCTTGCCGTCACCGTGTAATTGGTCGTGGAAGAGATGGCGGTTGGGGTCCCAGAAATCGCACCGTTTGAGGACGAAAGCGACAACCCGGTCGGGAGAGAAGGTGAAATCGACCATGAAGTCACGGTGCCGGCTACGGTGGGCGTCACCGTTGACATGGCGACGTTTTGTGTCAAATCAAAGGTGTTCGGATTGTAGGAAATGGCCGGAGCTGAGCGGCCTCCCGTCATCATCGGCTCCTGACTTGGTGAATCCAACTCCACAGGCGGGTCTTCTTCGAACCAGTTGAACGGATTTAGCGCGGAGAGAGAGTCGCTGATGGTGGAGAACTCCCACTCGTTTTCCAACCCTTCAGAAGACGAGGTTGAGCGAGACCCCTCAATGATGCCCGCAGAGAGGGGCATGGTGATCATCAAGACAACGAGGAACAACGATTTGAACGTGTTCAGTTGCGGCGCGCGGGATAGTGCAGACTGGCCCATGTTTGATTTGTGGAGTGTCTGTCTCTTAAGTCATGCCCAATCATAATAGGATAAGAACGCGATAAAAGACCTGTCTGACAAGTAACAAAATTGGGCTCTATCATCGGGTTTTCACATGAAAACCTGCCCACCCCGTAAATTTGAGAAATGGGGGCCGTCACTTCTTGTCCTTGTGCAACTTCTTGGCCTGCTTGGCCCACTCGTCGCGCTTGACACGTCCTGGGAAGAACTCGATGGCGATGTTGACCTCTTCT
>CALGEM010000122.1 GCA_937881505.1 uncultured euryarchaeote | reverse complement strand
CGCCACCGGGTGAATGGCGTACTTGACTTCCGTGTCAAACTTCTCGGCAATCAAATCAGCGAATTCCTTGACTTGGTGTTGACATTGTGATACAGCCATGCCGTAGCCTGGAACGATGATGACTTTCTGTGCACCGTCCACCATCATGGCAACCTCATCAGGATCGGAGCCAACCTTGGTACGAGTGACTTTTTCTTTGGTGCTGCCACCAAAGGACTTGAACAAAACATCAGGCAGTGTTCGGTTCATGGCCTTGCACATGATGAAGGTCAAGATCAATCCGGAAGCACCGACGAGTGAACCTGCGACGATGAGAACTGGATTGCTGATGATGAAACCCGTAAAGGCCGCAGCAATTCCCGATAGGGAGTTGAGCAACGAGACAACGACTGGCATGTCTGCACCACCAATGGGGAGAACCAGAACGATACCAAGCAGGCAAGAAATACCGATGATGGCCCAGAGGTAGTCGGTGTTTCTCGGGTCGTTGATTGACAAGACGATCAATGCCAGGACGCTTATGGTTAGAATCACCTTGACAGGATTAAGCCAAGCAGGTCCCCATGTGGGTGTGCTGAACCACTTTCCGAGGATCTCAACGCCACCCTTCAGCTTGAACATGGCGAGAATAGACCCGGTTAAGGTCATCCATCCAACCAAGGCGGACAAACCAGCGGCCACCATGATGACTTGAAGTGTCAATCCAGTCGGCAAAGCCATGGCTGGGTCTTCGATGTACTTCCACGTCTCAGAAAGCGCTACCAAAGCCGATGCGGCACCACCAAAGCCGTTGAACAACGCAACGAGTTCGGGCATTCCCGTCATCTCGACCTTAACGGCCATGATGATACCGATGATTGAGCCGACCAGGAGTCCAGCGATGATCAATTCCCAATTCATACCCCCAGCGGAAAGTTGCATGTCAACGATGGTGGTGATGACAGCAACCAGCATGCCCATGGCGCCGTATTGGTTGCCACGAGGTGCAGTGCGGGGGTGGCCGAGTTTCTTCAAACCGAAGATGAACAAAGCCGCTGAGAGCAAGTAGCCGAGGGGTATCCATGCTTCCATCTCAAGCCCTCCTGTTCTTGCCAGCAATCATGTTCAGCATGCGGTTGGTGACGGCAAAGCCCCCAACAACGTTGATCATTGCTAAGACCAAAGCAACAAAGGCCAACAGCCCAGATACGAGGGTGTCTCCACCCTGATAGGCGACATTGGCGCCAAGGAGGGCTCCGACGACGCTGATGCCTGAAATGGCGTTTGCACCGCTCATGAGCGGAGTGTGGAGGGTGGCAGGAACCTTGGTGATGAGTTCAAAGCCGAGGAAAATGGCGAGCATGAACAAGGTCAAGTTTGCAATCAGAGAAGCTTCAGTAATCATTCAACCACCCCCGCAAGGCGAGTTTGCTTTGGATGGATGGCACCATCTTTGCAGATGAGCACACCACCCATGCCGTTCACATAGAAATCCGAACCTTCTGGTGCACCGACCAAGATGTCGTCCTCATCGGAAATGACAACAGCGCCGGATTCTTTGTCGACCAGCGATGTGAAGAAGGTCGTCAAGTTGTTGGAATAGAGCATGGAAGCGGTGTTGGCGAGGGTGCCAGGAAGATTGGATGTCCCCACGATGATGACTCCGTTGTCCGTTGTGATGACTTCACCTTGAACGGTGTCTTCGCAGTTTCCACCAACATCGGCGTTCATGTCGACCACAACGGCACCAGATTTGAAACTGGCAACAGCGGAAGAGGGAACGGTGATGGGTGCTGGACGACCGAAAATACGAGCGGTTGTAACGATGATGTCTGCGTCGGCAGCAACCCCACAGACGGTGTCGTTGACTTTCTGAATAAATTCGGGTGTGAGTGGTTTTGCGTAGCCGGATTCGTCTTCAAAATCATCCATGCCATCAACTTCAATGAAACGACCACCGACGGATTCAATTTGTTCAGCCGCTGATTTTCGCACATCTGATGCATAGACAACTGCACCCAAGCGCTTGGCGGTGGCGATAGCTTGCAAACCGGCCACACCGCTGCCCATAATGACGACCTTAGCAGGCCGAATGGTTCCAGCCGAGGTGGTCATCATGGGGATGCCTTTGGGAACTTGAGCCGCACCAAGGAGCACCGCTTTGTATCCTGCCAGGTTATCTTGGCTTGAGTTAACATCCATCGATTGTGCACGTGATAGGCGACGA
>CALGEM010000121.1 GCA_937881505.1 uncultured euryarchaeote | reverse complement strand
GGGAGATTGACCGAGCCGGGTGCCTCGCCGATGGTGGTGAAGATGGCCGCGATTTCATCATCGTGGAGCGTGCCGGACGGCAGGCCACGAATCCACAAGCGAGAATCCGTTATGTTTCCAAAGGGACTGTCCCCTTCGGGGACGTTGGAACGGTCCTCAAAGTAATGGATGTAGACATCACTACCAACATCGGAGTAGATTTCGATGGTGTCAAAGGTGTTCTCACCGATGTTATCGTTTCGCAGCGTCAAGTCAACCTCGCTTGGAATGATGGTTTTTCCTTCCTCTGGGTGGAAACCAACATCCAGGTAGGCGTATTCGAGGATGTCAATCGATTGGTCGGGTTGGACTTCGCCAAAGTGCACGTAGCCCACGCCGATGCCGATGCCACACTTGTGCTCACGGCTTTTCGCTAGGTAATCTGTCACGGGGTCGTAGTTCAGGGTCTCGCTGCAGTCCGTTTGGTCAAATCCACCGGGTGCATTCGGGTTGGACAAGCGCACGGCATAAGGAGCGGTGATGCCCGTCAGTGAAAGGTCGCTTGAGTTGACAGTGCCCAACAAGAGCGAGGTGATGAATTGCTGCGGGAGGGCGATGGCGCTGGTGATGTCGAAGGAAATGCGTTCGATGCCGACCCCCAAGGTGACGTCGGATGGAGGTTGGGTGAATCGGGTGTCAACCACGATGGCGTAGGATTCCGAGTTGGACAGCGTGATGTCAAACGCCAGCCCCTTCATCAGCGAGACCTCAAGGTGTTCGAGTTCATCCCACAGAGGGTCGTTGATGTTCAAGGCGCTGACGGCCCACTGGAAGGTCGGACGAATCCACAATTCGGTGGGAATTCCCGGGACACCTGGGATGGGGTTGTCGCTGGTCTCAATGCCGAAGCCTTCGCCCAACGTGGTCAATCCTTCCAAGGTCAGGCCCACGGAAAGGTCGTCCGTGCCGTCGCCATCGATATCGATGTAGTTCTCGAACAGGACCAAATCGGTGCCGACCAATATCTCGCCCGTGAACGTCCCTTGGTCCCACGCCTCGTAGGAAGGTCCGTTGTTTCTCGACGAGAAGTTCACGTAAACGGCGTAGGTGTTGATGCCGATTCCAAGGAGGTTGTCGAGGCCGAGGTTGTCAATTGAGAACAAGGTCTCCCAGAGATTGTACGGCCACGCATCCGGGTGCGTTGCAACATCGGTCAGGAATTCGTAGGGGCGTGGATGGTCTTCCTCAAAGGGCGACGTATCACGAAGTTCCACCTGATTCAGCACGTTCTCGGCGTCGGCCAACGCATCACCCGATTGAACGGGACGCTTTGAGGCGTCCAACAAAGCAAAGGAAGACTGGGCGCCTTGGAGGGCGACGAGCGATTCACCTTCTGCAGCACGGTCTGCTAGTGTCGAGGCAAAGGCATCGAGGACACCGAAGTCGTCTCGTGCCACGGTTACGTCCCCTGAAACTGGCGGCATCAACGAGAGCATCATGACCGCAACGAGCATAACGGCCGTGCGACCTCGCCGGTTGGGCTGGCGCAGCCCAGCACGCAAGAGGCGTAGCGCAGGCTCATCCATGCCGAATGCTCGGCCCTCATCCTTTGAGAAGCATTCGCCGTTGTGTTCACTGAAACGGCCGTTCAAGCCCAAAATTCAACCATCGGTGCGGATGTTCTGATCCACGCCACACGCAGGGCACGCCACCACCGCATGGTGGACGCCTGCTGGCATGTCGAGTTCAAACACGGCCTGACAGTTGGTGCAGGTGTGTTGCACAACCGTAGGGGCCGGCGTGGGCGGGGGCGTCGGAGCAGGCGATGAGACGGCGGCAGGTGCAGCCATCTCTGGAATCTCAACAACAGAAGAGGGGGCTGGTTCGAGATGGGTGTCTCCCTGCGTAGGTAAAGCAACGGCTGGGGCTGTAGCGTCCATTTCGGGCATCTCAGCCGAAGAAAGAGCGACAGCTGGTGCCGCGTCAGATGTCTGCTCCTCCGGCATTGAAACGGCTGATGGCGCCTCAGCAGCGACCGCTGAAGCCCCGGCAATTTCTTCCACCAAGTCATCAAGAGGAGCGCCCATGGTCATGCTGGATTCATCATCGGACAGCAAGGCCGCCGCCTCGGAAGCCGCTTGTTGACTGGCCTGGGACATGGAAGGTTGGGCATAAGCAGCCTGCGCGAAGCCAGCGTTCGGGTCTTCGGCGTTGGACGACCCATAAATCGCCTCCATCTCGGCCTGTTTTTCGGCCGCTAAACGTTCGTCTTCGGGGACCACCTCGCCCAAGTCCAAGCCAGCGTAGTCGGCGGCTTTTGAGAAGATGGAGAGTTTGGTTCGCTGAGCTGTCATCGCCATGTGCGCTCTTGCTTCTTCCCGGTTGAGGCCGCGCTCGATGAGGAGATTGAAACCTCGGTTTCGCTGAGCAGCTCGATTGAAGGCCAACGCACCGCTCCCGACGATGAGCAAAACGCCGACCACCATGATGCCGCCCATGTAGGATGCTGCGTCCTCTGGAGCCGCAGCGATGCTAACCGAAAAGGCGTAGTTGGCGCTGTTGTTTGAACCGTCAAAGACGGTGACCACGATTTCTTTCAGACCTGGACTGTCAAAGGTGATGCTTGGTTTCAAGCCAACACGGTCGGGGTCGTCCTTGGTGTTGCCGTTTCCATCGGTGTCCTTGGAGGGTTGCAAATCCCAGTGAACACGAAGGGTTGAATCAGGGTCAAAGGTGTCGCTGACGGCGACTTGGAATTCCAGTGCATCACCTGCTGTGGCCACGGTTGGGAAGGCGGCCAAAAGGGAGAGGTCAAAGGCAGGAAGGGTCGGGTCAACCGATTTCACCACGGCCGTGGCGTTGCCCGTGTTGCCACTGGCATCGGTGACCGTGAGCACGACGTTGTAATCCCGTAGTTCGTTGGGCGTTAAGGAAATCTGCGACGTGTTCTCATCCGTTTGCCCATCCACCGTCCAATCGCACCGTGCAACTTGGTGGTCATCGGTGCTGCTCGAGCACGTCATTTCGATGGTGTTGCCGACGTTAACGCGCCAGCCCTCCGAAATCAGCGAGACGTTGGTTCCGCTCGCTTGAATGCCGGCGGTGGGCGCTACGGTGTCTTGAACGGTGACGGTGTAACTGGCGGTCGCTTCTTCGCCGGATGGAGCGGTCATCTTCACGGTGACCGTTTTGGTGCCGGGTGTTGACCATGAGGTATCGACGTTGAGACCGATGGCGTCGGGGTCGTTGGTGGGATTGCCGTCGTCGTTGGTATCAACGCTGGCATCAAGGTCCCAGGTGAACGTGCCCTGTTGGTTGAGCCGGTTGGGCGTGGAGGAAGCGTCCAAGGTGATCGTTTCGCCGATGGAAACGGTGGCCATCTGCTGGTCCGTGACCGTTGGCGTGAGCGGGGGTGCGAGTTCCAATCGTACCGTCATTCTCAGCGCCTCGGTTCCGTTTCCACCGCCAAGCGGGCTGTCGGTGTTGTCAACGACCAGGAGCAATTCTTCGCCCTCGAGCGTGGAGGGAATCTGCCACGTTAAGGATTGAGGAGATTCAACCGCTTGAAGAGCACCGCCATCGATGAACTGCACGCCGATGCCACCGGAGGTGTAGCGGTCGTGCATGGTTCGGGTCTGAAGGTAGACATCGCCGACAAAGGTCAGGTCCCAGGCAGAAAGCACCACGGTGGTGCCAGCGTCCAGGCGCAGGTCGTCGCCAGAGAGCAGCACTTCGTAGGCACCCGCATCCACCGCCAACATGTCATTGTAAGGTGTCCAGTAGGCTTGGGTGAGTTGGGTGACCGAGGCGGAAACCGTACTGCGAAGTCCACCCTGGTCGCCTTGGCCCGCATCGCCGTCATGAGCGCTGTTGTCCAACACCATGAACCAGCGCTTGGCGCTGATGGAGGGTGGGACCTTCCAGTGGAATTCCAAGGCCCCCAGTGCCGATTCGGTGCTGGCGGGTTGCGCCATGACGGAACGGTAGGATTGACCGAGTTCGTAGGGCTGGATGCTGTTTTCATCAAAGAAGAGCAGGTCGATGGCGTCGTCAACCACGATGATGCTCATCTCGTACACGTCGCCCGGCTGCAAGACACCAAGGTCAACGATGACGCAGACATCGGGGTCGATGGCGATGGTCGGTGGAAGGCTGGCGCCGTCTTGCGTGAGGCAGGAAGGGGCTGCTCGTCCTTGGTCGGCTTGAACACCCATGGGGGCGGCGAACAAAAGCAGCACGAGCGCCCATGCCGTCAGCCAACGCATGGAGGTTCCATCCTCCTCGTTCATTTCAACGATTGGGTGGGATGCTCTTCGGCGCCCACCCCTCGCGTTGCCAGACCAAGTGGGTCAAGCCCCCGTCGTCGTCAACCACCAAACGGTCGTTATCGTTCAGCGCCACCACGGCCACACCTTCAGCGGCTGCTTCAGCGGCTGCTTCAGCCTCACCTGCGGACACCGACTCGTCTTTGATGCGATTGCTGTAGTGCGTCAGCGCAAGGTAGGTGGCGCCGACGGCATGAGCCGATGCCACCGCTCCAGTAGCCGTTGAATGCATGTGTTCCTCGGCCTTGTCCTGTTGCTGTTCAAGATAGGTGGCCTCGTGAATCAAGAGCGTGGGTGCAATTGAAGCCTCCCATGCTTCGGGCGTGGCGGCCGTATCACCAGAAATGAGAACGCTAACCGCCGCTCGCTCACCGCCACGGAACCAAGAGGCTGCGATGGTCTCGCCGTTGGCGTCGGTGATGTTCTCGCCCCGCGCAACCATGGCTCGCTGCTTGGTCGTGAGTTGCATTTCGTCTGCCCTCGCTCGGTCAAATTTACCGGCCATGGCGTGTTGTTGAACCATCCATCCACACGAAGGAACGCTGTGCTCGGTGGGTACGGGGCGCAACGTGCTGTTGTTCCAACCCGCGGGCTGCGGCATCCCGTCGAGCAGGGCGGCGGCGCCAGTATCGGGGTTGATTTCCATCCATCGGTCGGCGTTCACATCACCCAAGACCCAACGGATGGGAAATTGAATCATGTCGCCACCCAGCTCGTACCACGCCATCCATTGCCGGCTGAGGTCGGCCGGCGGGATACCGTCGGGCAGCGGCTCATCGTTGAGAAGCGCATCCATTGCTTCGGCGGAGGTTGGCCCAATGACGAGCAGTGGTTGTTGCCGATTCTCCAAATCCATGGACTGCAACCAAGGCAGGGCGCCCCAGGTGTGGTCGAGATGACCGTGGGTGAAGGCAAGGACATCAACGGCGCTGGGCTTGAGGGTCTCGCCGACCGAGTGACGCTTCAGTCGTCGTCGCTGGAGGGCATAGCGTGTTTGGAAGCCTTCACCGCAATCCACGACGACAATGCCGTCCGGCCCTTTGACCAGGCTGCCACTGACCGCACGTTCAGGGGTGGGGCGGGCTGAGGCTGTTCCAAGGACGTGGACATCAAGCGTCATGTCTTCACCTCAGGATTGGAGCGGGATGGGCGTCGGAGGGAACCAGCGCAGGACGACGATGTCGTTGATGGCGCGAATCCATCGCCACGGGACGGCCAACGGAAGAGAACCTTCCACCAAATCCTCAGGGGTATTGCGAACAAAG
>CALGEM010000120.1 GCA_937881505.1 uncultured euryarchaeote | reverse complement strand
GTTCTCGACAAAGGCGACGGCCTTGACCATGTCAAGCGTAGGGATTCCTTCGGTGATGCAGACCACGACGCCTTCGCCCTTGATGGTGTCAAAGGCATCAGCCGCTTCCATGATGGCCTCCCCCGCAAAGGGCGGAGGGACATAGATGACGGTTGCATCTGCATCGGTTGCTTTGATGGCTTCAAACATGGAGTTCCAAACGGGGTAGGCTTGACCTTGCAGGTCAACGGTTTGACCGCCCTTTCCGGGTGTACAACCACCGACGATGTTGGTGCCGTACTCAACCATTTTATCGGCATGGAACATGCCTTGTTTTCCGGTGATGCCCTGCACGAGCACTTTCGCATCTTCTTCAATCCAAATCGCCATCAGGCACCACCTCCAATCAGTTCCACAATTTTCTGCGCCCCTTCAGCAAGGTCGTCGGCAGGATGGATGTTGAGGGTGGATGCGGCGAGGATGGCCTTTCCTTCGTCCACGTTTGTTCCTGCCAATCGCACCACGAGCGGCACATCCAGGGACAATGCTTCGGTCGCTGCAATCACGCCGCGGGCGATGATGTCGCATCGCATGATGCCGCCAAAGATGTTGACGAGGATGCCCTTGACATTGGGGTCCTCAAGGATGATGGAGAAAGCGGTCTTGACCTGCTCTTCGTTAGCGCCGCCGCCGACGTCAAGGAAGTTTGCCGGCTCGCCGCCGTACAATTTGATGACGTCCATGGTGGCCATCGCCAGTCCAGCCCCGTTGACCAAACAGCCGATGTTGCCATCGAGTTTGACGTAGGAGAGGCCGGTTTCCTTGGCTCGGATTTCCACCTCTTCTTCCTCAGACAAGTCGCGGAGGTCGTCCCAGTCTTTGTGGCGGAACTCAGCGTTCTCGTCAAAGGAGACTTTGGCGTCCAAAGCCACGATTTCATCGTCAGCTGTGCGGACCAGCGGGTTGATTTCCAGCATGCTGCAGTCGCTTGAGACGAACATGTTGTACATTGAGGTCAAGGCTTTGGAGAAGGCCTTGTGCGCTCCGCCGCTGAGCCCGAGCGCCAAGCCCAAGTCGCGCTTTTGGTAGCCCATCAGGCCAGCGTTGGGGTCCACTGAAATCTTGTGAATTTTCTCAGGGGTGGTTTCAGCGACGTGTTCGATGTCCATGCCACCCTCGGTAGAAGCCATGATGAGCACAGACTTGTTTTCACGGTCAACCAGAATGGCGAGGTAGTATTCGTGAGCGATGTCGCAACCGGATTCGACATAGAGATTGCGAACCAGTTTTCCTTCCTCACCCGTTTGGATGGTCACCAGAATGTTTCCGAGGATGTTGGTGGCGTAGGTTTTGACCTCGTCCTTTGAGAAGGCGATTTTGACACCTCCTTCCATGACCAGATCGCCTGAATCGGGTGCGTGGAGGTTGCCTTTCCCACGACCGCCTGCGTGGATTTGAGATTTCACGGCGACGACTTTCGAGCCGAGCTGGTCATAGGCGGCGAGCGCTTGGTCAACCGTGGTGCAGTGAACACCCTCAAGCACGGGCACACCGTGCTGCTTGAGCAGTGCTTTTCCTTGGTACTCGTGAATGTTCATGATGCTCTCCAAGGTGAACGATTGGAAGCCCGTCTTTGAATACTTTGGAGTCGCATCATGCATCGTCATTCTGGCGAGGTGTTGATAACATAGACACGGGAGGCGCAGATGATGCAGGTCGTGGTGCTGGCTGGTGGTGTCGGTTCGAGGCTGCGGCCGTGGACCAACACGGTTCCCAAACCCTTGCTTCCCGTGCTTGACCAGACCCTTCTCGAGCACGTTGTTCGCTCACTTCCGGCCGATATGGTGGATGAAGTGGTCGTGGCCGGAGGCTACCGTGTCGACCAAATCAAGGCCCACTTCCAAGCCGCAGATGCCCCCTTTGATGTTCGTATTGTGCCTGAGGATGAACCCCTGGGAACAGGTGGGGCGCTTGGCAACTGCAGGGACGTGGTCAGTGGCACCTTTGCGTGTTTTAACGGTGACATCATCTCCTCACTCGATGCAACAAAGGTGCTGGAGATGCACCGAACAAACCGGTCGGTTGGCACGTTGGGTTTGTGGGAAGTGGAGGACCCCACTCGCTTTGGTATCGTGGGCTTGGACGATGCCAACAAAATCACTCGCTTCAAAGAGAAGCCTAAACCGGAAGAGGTGTTTTCCAACCTCATCAACGCTGGTTCCTACATCTTCAACGATGATGTGTTTGACTGGATGCCACATGGTCGACACTCCATTGAGCGCGATGTCTTTCCCCAACTGGCCAGTGAAGGTCTGTTGAGCGGTGTGCCGTTTGAAGGCTATTTCATCGACGCTGGCACGCCCGATGCATGGAATGATGCGGTCAAGGCGTCCATTGAACACGGTCGTTACAACACCGGTCTTGTTCACGGCTCAAAACCGTCCTGGTTTGCCACCGAAGATGCCCGTGTCGGTGTTTCGCCGCAGGCTCAGGTAGAGTACAGCATGGTCTCGGAGGGTTGTGCGATTGGACAATCCGCCGTGTCCATGTCAACCCTACTGAAGGGTGCTCACGTAGGGGACAATGCACGTCTCGTGGCCTCATTGGTTGGCCAAGGGGCACACATTGGAGATGGATGCCAACTGTCCGGTGTGGTGGTTGACCATGAAGCCGTGGTGCCAGATGGCACGGTCCAAAACGGCGGCTCATGGCCTTCATGAGGGTCATACAACCCGTGGCTGGTATTCCAGAAAGGGAAACTTGCTAAAAACAAGTTCACTGCACAGTCGTTCATGGACCGACCAATGATCGTTGTGAATTTCAAGACCTACGCTTCAGCCTCTGGAGCAGAAGCTGAGGCTTTGCTCAAGGCCATGGAAGCCCATGCTGATGGACCTGCGACCTTCGTTGCCGTCGCTTCTGCCTTTGATTTGGCCGTGTTGGCTCAGCAGGCTTCAGGCGTTGAAGTTTGGTCGCAGCACCTTGACCCTGTCGGTTTGGGTGGCTTCACCGGCTGGCTTGAACCGCAAACGGCCATACAGCGCGGTGCCAGCGGGAGCATCATCAACCACGCCGAACACAAGGTGGAATTGGAGCATGTCCGTTCCCTGCTCGAGATGTTGCCCGACGACTTCCCCGTTTGTGCCTGTGCAGCGGATGTTGAGGAAGCCAAGGCCTTGGCTGCATTGAGTCCCACCTACATTGCCGTTGAACCCCCTGAACTCATCGGCGGCGATATCTCGGTCACCACTGCCGACCCTGCCATCGTCAGCGATACCGTGGCGGCCGTCAAAGCGGTGAACCCCTCGGTGCGCGTGCTTTGCGGTGCTGGTGTGAAGAACGGCCAAGACGTGGCCAAAGCGATGGAATTGGGTGCAGAAGGCGTCCTGCTGGCCAGCGGTGTCACCAAGGCGAGCGATGTGCATGCGGTGTTGGCCGATCTGGTCGGCTCGCTCTGAAGACAGTCGCAAAAATTCGCTGGCGCGTTGTTTAA
>CALGEM010000119.1 GCA_937881505.1 uncultured euryarchaeote | reverse complement strand
CCGAATCGCATACCACCGTACTCCGTCCACCAACCTTCAACCAGTTCAGCTTCAGCCTCAGGCATGTCAAACGGCACACGCTCCACTTCAGCGATCATCGTGATGAGGAAGAGAGCAGCGCCCAGCGGCATCAAGAAGATGTTCCACGCACCAGCGGAGTGCTGGAAGTGAATGCTGTCCACGATGTTGAACGTGCCCGAAAGAATGGCCACCGACAAGAGCGTCAGCAGGAGCGGAATCTCGTAGGCCGTAAGTTGGGCTGCCGAGCGAATACCGCCGATGAGGGTGTATTTGTTGTTGGACGACCAACCGGCGAAGAACACGCCGATGGGTGCGATACCGAAGATGGCGATGGCGTAGAGAATCGAGAGGTCGGGGTTGGTGGCGTAGATGCCGCTGGAGAGTGGAATCATACCCAAAATCAACAGCGTCGAGGAAACGATGAGGAAAGGTGAGACCTCGAAGATGAGACGGTCGGCTCGCTGAGGAACCATGTGTTCCTTGACGAGGAACTTCATGCCGTCAGCGACGTTTTGGAAGAACCCGGGAACGATGGTTTTGCCCATCCACGAACGGTTGTTCACACGGTCGACGGTGGGGAAGTTTTCGTCGCGGTTGCCGAAGTTCTTGTTCAGCCACTTGTTGACCGCGCCGATGGGTTTGCCCAGGCCGAACGGGAGCATGTTCCACCATTCACCGGCGGTGACGCCGTTTTCACCAACCCAAAGAGAACGGAGGGCGGTGGTGGCACCGTAGCGGTCTTGCATACGAGCAACGGCTTTTCGCTCAATCCAAAGAATGGCGAATTGCGAGAAGAAAAGCAAGAGGAACACCACGTTGACCAAGGCGAAGGTGGCGACGGCGAAAGAGAGGCTGCCGGCGCTTTCCTCGAGCGGTGTGCCTTCAAGGAGATTGATGAGTCCAGAACGGAGCAATCCGTCCTTGCTCAGGAAGAAGCCTACCAAATCGTACCTGTCATCCATGATATCACCTCAACGGTCGGTCTCCCCAATGCACGGATCGAAACTGCCCATGATGGCAGGAATGTCCGCCACTTTGTACCCGATCATCGTCTTCGCAACGTACGGGATGGTGATGAACATCGGTGAGCGAATGGACAAGCGGTAGGGGTTCTTTCCGCGTCCGTCGCCTCCGCCCTGGATGTAGAACTGAGAGGCACCACGGGTGCACTCGTAGTGAGAGAAACCGGTGGCACCTTCGGGCGCTCGGGTGGGTGCCTTGGCGAGGATCATCTCGTCACCGTTGGCGTAGTTGGTGTTCTTTCCACCCGGAATCTTCTCGATGGCGTCCAAAATCATTCGACAGGACTGTCGCATTTCTTCCATGCGAACTCGGTAGCGGTCGTAGCAGTCGGCGCCCTTCACCGAGGTGGGCTTCTCAACGGCTGGCTCCCAATCAACTTGGTCGTAGACCGAGTACGGGTGAGCCCATCGAACGTCGTAATTCACACCGGCGGCTCGGATGTTGGGGCCGGATACACCGGCGTTGACCATGTCTTCGGCCTTGGCGTAGCCCACACCTTGGAGGCGGACCAGCCAAATGGTGGATTCGTCCAGCATCATCTCGTATTCGTCAATGCGGTGTTCGAAGAGTTTCACCTTCGCCACCAAACGGTCGGCGAAGCCGACGGGGATGTCTCGCTTCACACCGCCAACGCGAGGGTAGTTGTAGTGCATTCGAGAACCACCGAGTTCCTGAAGCAAGTCAAGGAACATCTCTCGGTCTCGCATACACCAGGTCATGAGCGTTAAGCTGCCGATGTCAGGGCCGTAAGCGCCGAGCCACATCAGGTGAGAGGCAAGGCGTTGGCACTCCGCAGCGATGAGTCGAATATATTCGGCTCGCTCGGGCACTTCAACCTCGAGCAGGTCTTCGGCCGCATAGATGTAGGAGTTGGCCCAGGTCATGGCGCTGACGTAGCAAAGGCGGTCGCAGTAGGGCGTGATTTGGGTGAAATCCCGGGACTCAGCAATTTTCTCCACGCCGCGATGGATGTAGCCGAGTTCGGCTTCGGTGTCGACGACGGTTTCACCGTCGACCTTGACACGAAGGGTCCAGAGACCGTGCGTCATTGGATGCTGGGGGCCCATTGTAATCCACATTTGTGCCATGATTTCACCTCACTTAACCCGACCCTCATCGGTTGGTTTTCGACCGAAGCCTTGGGCGTCGTCGTACATCTCATTGAAGTCGTGGTAGCGGATTTTGTGTTGCTTTTGCAGCGGGTGGAATCCGTCAGGGCTGTCGTGCGGGTTCAGCACACGGTGCATGTTCTCGTGGCCTTCGAATTGAATGCCCACCAAATCCCATGTTTCCTTCTCGTTCCAGTCGGCGCCCACCCAAATGCTCTGAACACTCGGAACAGACGGGGCATCGCCTTGTGGCAGGGTTACGATGATTTCGAATTCGAGGGGAACGGCGTCGCCTTTGAGTGCCTCAGCCACGTGAACAGTGTTGGTGTGAGGTGCTTGGTCGACCACGGGTTGTCGCATGAGGTGGTAAACGACTTCCCAACCACGGTCAGGACCGCCTTCGGGAAAATGTGTGCCCGTGACCATGGAACAGTAATTGGCGCCGAGGTCAAATCGAAGGTACTTGGCCACGGCCGTCCAGTGTTGGGGGGGCACGCTGGCACGAACGAAAGCCATCTTGTAGGCGTTGGCGTGGTGCTCAACGGTGGCTGAAACATCCGAGCCGCCAAAGCGGTCGTTGATGGCCGACACAGCGCTTTGTGCGGCTGTATCTGCTTGTTCGTTGGTGACGCGCATCCCCATGTTCAGTCCTCCCCGACGATGATGGGTTTGTCGCCCTTGCGACCACTGCTTGGTGCTGCACCAATGCGGATGATCTTCTCACGAAGCAACCCGAAACCATCGATGAGGGCTTCGGGGCGGGGCGGGCAACCGGGGATGTAAACGTCCACCGGAATCACGGTGTCGACGCCTTCGAGGATGTTGTAGGATTGGAAGTAAGGGCCGCCAGAGATGGCGCACTCGCCCATGGCGATGCAGTACTTGGGCTCGGGCATCTGCTCCCAGAGGCGGACGACTTTGTCGGCGAATTTCTTGCTGATGGGGCCGTTGACGAGCAACACATCGGATTGACGAGGCGATGAGCGGAACAGCACACCGAACCGGTCGCCGTCAAAGCGAGGCGTTGCAGCCGCTGCCATCTCGATGGCGCAACACTTGATGCCCAAGTGGAGCGTGAACAGGGATTTTCGGCCTGCCCAGTTGAAGTATCGTCCGGCGAGGACGCTCAGGAATTGCTTGATTTTCGTGGCCTTGAGAGCCTCGTCGGTGACATCGCCCACCATTTCAACGAGGGCGCGACTGTTGAATGCAGCGTAGTTTTCGTCTTGTCCTGCCATTTGAACCACCTCAGATGTAAATGCGACCTCGCTTACGGAACACGTACCACACCCCAAGGGACATGGTAGCGAAGAAAATACCGAGCGTCATCAAAGCAGATTCAGCAGCTGCGATCGTGGTCGTTCCGTCAACGCTTGTGGCATCGGCGGTCACCATGCCACCAAGCACCAAGAACATGAAGGCTACATCGAAGACGAGGAAGATGATGGCGTACCAGTAGTATTGGAAGTGAAATTGAATCATCGCTTCTCCCACGGGTTCGCTACCGCACTCGAAGGTGGTCAGACGACGAGGGTAGAGACTGTGGTCTCGCTCATAGCCCTCGAGGAGGTAGGAGCGAGTGATGTGGGGGCGGGCCGGGTCCACCTTGGGTCGAACCACCCACGTGATGAGGAAATTGGTCAGCGGCATGATGATGCCGACAACGGTCAAAAATCCGATGGAGAGGTAGGCGCTTGGCACGGATTCAAGTCCCGACATAGGTTCACCCATAGAGAACGCATACGCTCTCTGCTCTAACCGACTTGAGGCCCCTCAATAAGCGTTGTCAACAGACTGTGTGCACAAGGGGTCGTCAAGCACCACCGGATGTGGCCGCAGGACCTCGTTTTTGTTTGAGACCTGCGAAGGTCAACAGGCTCATCGGCGACGGCTCAAAACGGCGCCGAAGAAGAGGAGGACAAGCACAACGCCTGCCATCTGAGCAACCAAGGTTGTGGAGAGACCGAACACGCCTTCGGGGGCGGTACCCATGGCGGCGAATTCGATGTTCTGACGGTCCAAAACGCCCGTCTCTGTTGGTTCAGCCGAGACCGTGAACTTGTACGTATCATCCATCTCAGCCCCGTAAGGTGCACGGACGGTGACGGTCACATTGAGCAGTTCGCCTTCGTCAACGCTGCAGACGAGGTCGCTGTTTTCCTGAAGGCAAGTCGGATTGTCGCTGTCGAGAACCACCGACCATCCTCGCAGGTTCTCCGAGGAAAAGACTCGGATTTCGGTGCGGATGTTTCCTGTGTTGAGGATGCTGATTTCTTGGGTGGCGGCGGGTTGTCCGTAGACGACATCCAGTTCTTGACGGACGCCCGCTTCCGTGAATTCAATCTCGTGAATGATGCTGACTTCCAAAGAGACCGACACCAATCCAGACCGGTCAGCGGCGTTGGAAACACTGGTTACGAGGACCTCCAAAAGCCCACCTTGGCCGGTTTGGGCCCCTGGATTCACACTTAGGGTCAATTCAACGAAAATCTCGTAGGGCTGCGCACGGTAGTCGTCAAAGGACAATTCTAGCTGGAGCATCTTGAGTTCAGCAGCATCCTTATCCACGGCCAAGTGGGGTTGGCCGTCGTCTTGGAGCACGTAGGTGCTGTTCTTAATGTCCCAGATGCCGAAGCCTTTGGGAACGGTGAGTTCGCCCTCCACAGGGAGGCCAAAGGCTGTGATGGAGCGTGTGGCGATGCCCTCAAGCCCGCCGAGGGTGAACACGGCTTCGTCGTTGCCATCGCCGGTGTTTCGAACCCACATGCCGATGGTTTCTTGCCCGTTTGGAGGAAGCACCACCGAAGCGGAGGTCGCCGTGTCCGTGCCCTCAAGGCGCAGGTCCATGGAGAAGTTTCGGTCGGACAGCACGGCCAAGAATTGGCCCTCACGTTGGTTGTCGGGGATGCCGTCGCCGTCAGCGTCTTGGCTGTTGGGATCGTCCTTGTTTCGAACGCGAACCGTAAGTCGGCTGTTCTCGAGCTCTTCTTCACCGTCAATGCTCACGACGAGATAAACCGTCGTGGTGGACTGCGGGTCGATGTCAATTTCCGTGAAAGGCATCCCGTCTTCATTTTCGAATGAGGACCCCCATGCTGGGCTAGCGGTCTGGGAAACCACGGAGAGGCCGATGGTGTCTCGGACGTTGCCTTCGTTGATGAGGTCAATGGGGAAGCGAACTTCGGTGCCAGAGCGGCCGGTTTGGTCGGTTGCAGGCGTGTCAATCTCCAGACCGTGGATGGCTGCGACGGTGACCCTGAGGTCGACCGTATCGTAAGCCGTTCCACCAGAACTTGGCAAGACGCTGAAGGTCAGTGTAATTTCCTCGGTAGCCAGCGCGTTCGCAGGCACGCGTACGGTCACGCCAACCGTGGCGGTGTCTTCGTTGCCGTGCCGGGAACCGACGGCGACCGATGAGGCATCAAGTTGGACTGCCCATCCAGTTGGAGCGATGGATGAAGCGACCCGAAGGTTGTCCTGGCCGTTACCTTGGTTGGTGATGGTGATGGTGGTTGATTTGTTGCTGCCCGGTTCAATGTTCGACAGCAAGCCCGTGGCGAGCGAAATGCTGGCACCTCGAGATTGCCCAACGGTTACGCGGAGTTCAGCTTGGCACTTGACAGCGCCGTTGTTGCCGTCCTTTCCGACGATTTGCACAACCGTTTCCGAGCCGGCGTTCACCGAATCGTCCGGTGAGACAATGAAGTCAAACGCTCGCTCTCCGTTGCCGCCGTCGTAGGGCAAGAGGCCTGAAGAGGCCCCGTCCACCTGAACCCACGAGGACTTGCTTCCAACCGCCGAGGCGTAAACGGTCCAGTCGGCGTTGCCGTCGTTGGCGTAGGTGGCGGTGATGGTGGTGTCGTCGTCAGGGTTTACGCTGACGGATGTCTTGCTGAGTGAAAGAAGGCATTCTTTGAGTTCCGGTACGGTCAAATCGAAGTCCTCTGTATCTTTGGCTTCTTGAGATGGGTCATTGGTGACGGTCCCGGTGACTTCCCAGCAGTATTTGTCCGCCGTGGCCCCTTCTGGGACCTCCACCGTGGCGAAAACAATCTCGGATTCTTCTTGAGCAACGTTCACCGAAGATTCGCTGAGCGAGACGGTGAACGAGGAAGCAGGGGCGCAGTTGGGGCCGCTACCTTCGCTGAGGGCAAGGTTGACCGTTGCATTGGCTTGACCCGTGTTTTCAACCTCGATGCGGTAATCGATTTCCTCTTCGCCAGCCCAAACCACACTTCGGTCTGATTCACTGATGATGAGGTTGACGCCAAAGACGGCGCTGCCTGAACCATCGGCTGCAGTCGTGGTCACGACATCCGTTGCGGGCTCGGGAATTTCTGCAGCGGGAGCGCCGATGACGGCGGTAACGGTGGCCGTGATGGTGGTGTCGCAAGATGCTCCGGCTTCGACCGTCTGCGCGACGGTGACATTCATGGCGGCTTCTTCGTACGAGCCGCCGTCGATTTGCCCAGGAATTTGCGTGATTGAAGAAGAAAAGCCGTTGCAATCTT
>CALGEM010000118.1 GCA_937881505.1 uncultured euryarchaeote | reverse complement strand
CTGGGATGAGGTCCCAGTCCGTAACGGTTCGCAGGTTCGAATCCTGCCTCCTGCATTCCTCTGCTCGTCGTTTACTTGTTTCTAATTTCCACCATGAGTGAGGAGAGTTTCATGTTAAGGAGAATTTCACCAAAGTCTCTCGAGTACGCGCACAAACGGCGAACAGATTCAGAGAGAGAGAGGGATGCGGCAAGAAGTGGATTCTTTTTCTTGCTGTCAAAGATTGAATTCTCGTATACTTTCAATTCAGTTTGAAGCGTTTTGAGTTGCAAACGGGCTGTTTCAATGCGGTGAGAATCTTGCGTTCTGATGTTGATCATCAATTCTTTGAGAGATTCTTGCCAAAGCGAGAGCGATTGAATTGGGGGCGTCGCATTGAATTCGGAAATATACTGGGTGTGTTCGATGATGAAATGGGTCAAATTGTTAACGTGGTCCATCATGCGCTCGAGACAACGAGCAAGATTGGCGTATTCGAGTGCCTGTCCCCTCGTTACATTCAATCTCGATGCGGCCTGATAGGACTCGAAGACAATACGGATTTGTCGTTCCATCAGATAGAGTAGGCTGTCCACCTCTGCTTCACGTTCTTCGTGGTCGGCAACGAATTCAACATCACCACCGCCTAACACTTCCTGGAGGTCCCTTACCAACGACGACACGAGAAGGTACATCCGCTTCAGGCTCGCATGAAGAGGCATATCGCCTGGATTAAGGAGACACCTGAGTTCAGTTAATGTTGCATCTTGTTCCACAATTTCAAACCCACGCGTTGAACGGAGAAAACGACGAATTGGCTTTGAAGGCGAAAGAGCGTCGTCCTGATGGACAACCAAGATGACGTCGGCTCCAGAAATGTAAGCCCCCATCAAATGGTCATGGAGGCTGCTATCGGGAATCTCGCTAAGATGAATGCGGACGTGCCGCTCCAAACGCTGATCTTGTTCAAGCGGCGTTATTCGGAGGGCACCACTGGGTCGCCAATCGACCTTCAACGAAGACCGGGGCTCGAGTTGATTGTGCAAAACCCAAGGTTTTGGCAGACTCAGTGTGAACGTACTGCCGCCAGTAGCCTGCAATTTTCGGACATCGTGATCACCTGGGCCGAGTGCCATGGATTCGTGAAAATATAGGCCTATATAGAATATACTCGCTCTAGTATAAGTATTGAGTTACGGTAGCAGGACCATGGAACCTCTGACGGTTATTCTGATTGGATTAGCATTGATTGTTTGTGCCTACATGGCATGGAACATTGGCGCAAACGATGTTGCGAATGCAATGGGTACATCGGTTGGGTCCCGTGCCCTCACGCTCAAGCAAGCGGTGATCATCGCCGCTGTCTTTGAATTTGCGGGAGCGTTCTTTGCGGGTGATGCGGTTACTGATACCGTTCGCAAAGGGATTCTCAGTGTGGATTTCGCAGACCCGATGATCGATGAAGTCTTTTCCACTGACATTGCTCTTGGTTTCATTGCCGCCATGATGGCGGCCGCAACGTGGCTGACCATCGCTACGCGCTATGGCCTCCCCGTGTCGACCACCCACTCCATCATCGGCGGTATCCTCGGCGTAGGACTTATCCTTGAGGTAAAATACTCAACCAGTCTCATCGATTGGGAAGTTGTTCGTAAAGTCGTCATGTCGTGGGTCGCCAGTCCATTGATGGGTGGTTTAATCGGTTTCTTCTCGTTTGTAATCATCAAGAAGCTCATTCTTGACAACGACAACCCTGTTGAACGCTCCATGTGGCTTGCCCCAATACTTGCTTTCCCGACATTTTTCGTTCTGGGCCTAGCACTGCAGTACAAAGCGCTCAAGGGATTCATTTCCAAGGCGGCCTCCAACGGTTGGATTGAAGACAAGAACGATTGGTTGCCTGTCAAGGAAAACGGTGTCTTTGACCCCTGGGCGGAGAACGCTTGGATCCCAATCAACTCCATCATGCTGGCCGCCGCCATCGGTATTATTTCGAGCGTGGTCCTTTATGCCGTGCTTCGACGCATCGATATCAACGAAGAAAAGCGTGGTTTCAAGGGCGTTGAGCGAATTTTCGTCTGGCTTCAAATCATCACGGCCGCCTACGTTGCGTTTGCTCACGGCGCCAACGACCGTTCCAACGCCATCGGCCCAATGGCGGCTGTGTGGCAAGTCCTCAGCAGCGAGACTGGTCAGTTGGCCGCGAAGGCTGAAATTCCAATTTGGTTGGTGCTGCTCGGCTCCGCCGGTATTGCCGTCGGTGTTCTCACATGGGGTTGGCGAGTCATGGAGACCATTGGAAAGAAGATCACCGACATCACTCCGACGCGTGGGTTCGCCGCAGAATTTGGTGCAGCAACCACCATCCTCGTCTTCTCGATGCCCTTCCTCGCTGTGCCCGTTTCAACCACGCACACCTTGGTTGGTGCCGTGGTTGGCGTTGGTCTTGCTGGCGGTGCGAAGGCCGTTGACTTCCGTGTGTTCGGGAAAATTGCCGCTTCTTGGGTGGCGAGTGTCCCGGCGGCCGCCTTTGGCGCTGTCGTGTTGTTTGTTGCCTCTGGCGGAGACGCCCTCAATATGATCGTTATATTGCCACTCGCCTTCATAGCGGTCGGTGTCGCTATTTGGAAGAGTGGTTCAGAGGTCCATGTTGAAGATGCCCTTTCCGATGTTGGTGGCGACGGACATGAAGTGACGCCGTTTGAGTTGTTCCACGAGCACGCACGAGCCGTCGAAGAGACGGTTGAGTATATGTTGGAGGCAGTGAATGCGGCCTGCGATGGTGAAGATGCAACCGATGCCATTGAGATGACGATCAAGACCGAGCTCAAAGCCGACTATGTCAAGGCAGAAGTGCGGCGATTGGCCATGAACGACCGGCGATTTGGTGTGCATACATCAATCGACGACTTCCTTTACATGGTGAGTCGACAGGACAGGATTGCTGACTATGCTCAGAATGTAGCAGAACAGTTGGCCTTCCGTCCGCTCTTTGATGACGAAGAAGCAAAGGCAAACCTCAAGGCCATGGCAAAGGCCGTATCTGATACCGTAGCAAAGTACGAGGATGCGGTGGAGGCCCTTCGAGACTTCACCATCAGCGGCCAAACCAAGGCGGCTGAAGACAAGCTCGCTGAGTTGATTCGTGAAGTGAACTTCAAGGAGCACGAAGCCGATGGTGTTGAAGCAAATGCTGCCGCTTACGTCTTCTCCAACGGAGATGATGCTCCGTTGGCAGCCATGCACATGTACAGGGTTCTCCAGCGCCTGGACGATGTCGCAAATGCGTGTGAAAAGGCGGCCAATGCTTTCTTGCCTATCCTCAACCGTTGAATATCGAACGCCCTCTTGTAAAGAGAAGGAGTTTGGTGATGGATTGGTATGAGCCTTTGGCTTCAATCAAAGTTATGGCCGACCTACCTTTAGGAGAGGTATGAACCAACACAACATCGACTTCATCGGCGGCGTCTTCAAACTGACTCTGCCCTACACATTCGGGGGATGGATCCTCTGGATCATGGGGCTCATCATCACCGGCATCGGTGTTGTTGCTGCCGTGAGTGACCCGATTGGTTTGGCCGTGTCCGTCATCGGCCTCGTCGTCATGGCCGCTGCTTCTCCTGGAAGCATGTCGGCCGGCCTTCACAAGATGCGAAAGGAGGCCATTGACCCTGCAATCCTGCAGACCAAGGCCGAACAAAGCGGCTACACGATGGAGAACTGGTTTCTTCAACAAAGCACGCTTGTTCCAACCAACGACCCCAGCGATTGGATCTTGCCTGCACCGGGGCCTCAAACATGGAACACCAACAACATGTACGGGCCTCACGGCGACGGCACCCCGCTTCCTGAGCACCCCGCAAAAGTAGGCACGCCTCAACCCGCTACGATGACATCACATCTCATCTTCGCAGGAGCGGCCGCCATCCTTACCTTGGTCGTTGGCGCTCTTATCACGATGGATGAGACTGCGGAAGTTGGCGTCACTCCTGCCCTTGTCATTGCTGGCTTGGGCTTGATTCTCACGCTGGTCAACTTCTTCCGAGCTAAGGCTCTTCGACAAATGCTCGACACCCCGACATCCCTTGTTCGCTCTGCGCCGGTCGGTCATCCAGAACTGGTGGGTCAAGTCAGGCCGTGGGCGGCAGGAACAATGACCGTTCACGTTGACTCAAACCAATCCATGTCTATGCCCAACATGCTCGGTTACCGATGGACCTACGAACAGGAACAATGCCGAACGGTCACCGACAGTGAAGGCAATAGCAAAGAAGAATGCAGTTGGGTGTTGATTCGTTCCGACAGAGGAGGTATGCCGTTCATTCTCCAAGACGGGACGGGCGGCATCAAAGTCAACTTGGAATCGTTCAAGCGAACCGATTACGGCCAATTCATCAAGCGATGGGATGGTGCTTTCGCACAAACGCTCGGCAAGCAGCTCATGGCTTCGGCGGTTGCAGGCCTTCTCGGTGGAGCAAGGGTGAAGAGCCACCGATGGACGTTGTACGGCCTTCGTTCGGGAGACCCCGTCTATCTTCTCGGCGCCACCAGGCCGCGACCCGATTCAGAAATTCAAGCCGACCCGCAAGCCGATGGTACACTGGGCAACAGCACCATCGAAGTCTGGGGCAACGAGGATGCGCCCGGCATGAAATGCACCTTGATGCGTGGTTCTGAACTCTCCAATGTCGGAAAGTCTCGCTCCGGGTTCGAAATGATGGTCCCCCCCATCCTGCTTCTGCTCGGTGGGCTGTCACTCATTGGACTGGCATGATGACGTCGTAGCACGTTAGCACGGGTGGAGCATATGGCGAGTGGAGCAACAGAGATTGGCACGGGTGTGCTCGACCAAGTGGTCGCTGGAGGTCTCCTCTATGCCGTCCCGTTATTCGTTATCTCATTGGTGTTGTTCGTTGAAGGGAGTAAACGTATTCCGATGACGGTGGGCATCGTCGGCTTCATCGTCGGCTTCGGTTTGGTGGGGGAACTCTACGGATTCCTTGGAGCAAACCCCCCCATCAGCGAAGCGCAGTTCCGATTTATTGCGGCGGCAGCCGTGGGCGTCATCTCCGTCAGCGTGGCTCAAATGGCCATGCGATTTCTTGCCGCCGGTATGGTGTTTCTCATCATCACAAATCTCATCAGAGCAGGAGACGGAGCCAATGTTGATTTCGAAGGCGACACTTTTCTCTCCGGAATACTCACCCTCATCGCATTCTTCCTGAGTATGTCGTTTCGTCGCTTGGTTCCAGCCCTGATGGCCGGTTTGGTCGGCACCCTCGGCATGATGTTGGCGGTCTACGTTGCGGTCGGCTGGGACGTAGGTCGGTTGGACGGCGTCTCAGCACCTGATGCTTATCTGGGATTGGTCGGTATGCTCTTGAGCGCTTTTATTCAATGGCGCACCATCAAAGAAAAAGAAGATGAAAAAGAGCATCAAAAAGACTACGATTACGGTTTTTGAGAAGAAAACCATAGACTGATGCTACTGTCAGTGAAACATGCCAACAGCGATGGTGACCGGCGCCAACCGGGGAATTGGACTTGAAACGGTTCGCCAACTCCTCGACAGAGACTACGAAGTCCACGCCACCTACCGTTCGGGAAAGGGTGGTCTGGCCGACATTGACAACCCTCGTCTTGTGCTGCATCAAATGGATGTCCGAAACACCGATGAGGTGGTGGCTGCAATGGAAGCAGTTGGTCCGTCACTCGACCTCCTGGTCAACAACGCCGGTGTAGCGGACGGTCGGTGGCCAACCATCGAGGACATTGATTTCGACATCGTTTCTGACGTGATGGAAGTCAACGCCATCGCACCGGTTCGGGTAACTCAACAGGCTCTTCCTTTGTTGGCCAACGGTGGAGGAACCGTGCTCATGATCACCAGCCTCATGGGTTCAATCGGTGATTGCGCAAGTGGAAGGTCCTACGCCTACCGAGCCTCCAAGACCGCATTGAACATGTTCACGGCGGCCATGAAAAACGAATTGCGAGAGCAGGGCATCAGCCTCTTGCTGATTCACCCCGGCTGGGTCGAGACCGACATGGGTGGACCCAACGCCCCGATTCAGGCCGAAGAGAGCGTTAGCGGCATCATGGCTCGCCTTGAAGAGCAGACGCTCGAGATGACGGGGCGATTCGTGGACTACGCCGGCACCAGCCTACCTTGGTAGGCCCGGAGTTGTTGTATCAGCAACTGCTGCTCAAAATCGGTCAGCGTTCATGACCTTGTTCCATGCAGCGATGAAGTCAGCAACGAACTTGTCCTTGTTGTCGTCTTGAGCATAGACTTCAGCGATGGCTCGCAGTTGTGAGTTGCTTCCAAACACCAAGTCGTACCGAGTAGCGGTGCGAACATCGGCTCCGGTTGCACGGTCCTTTGCCTGATAGGAGTTGCTTCCAGTTGGCGTCCAAGCCACGCCCATGTCGAGCAGGGTCGTGAAGAACGAGTTGTCAAGCGAGTTGCCGTTGCCCCAAAGGCCACGGTCATCGGAGCTGACGCCGAGGGCTCGCAGACCGCCGACGAGGGCGGTCATTTCGGGTGCGGTCAAGCCGAGCAATTGTGCTTTGTCGAGCATCATTTCTTCGGGCGTGACAGCGTAATTCTTCTTGAGGTAATTTCGGAAACCGCACGAAACGGGTTCAAGCACAGCAAAGGAGTCGGCGTCAGTCTGCTCATTGGTGGCGTCGCCGCGACCTGGTGTGAAAGGAACTTCAACACCGCTGGCCGTCTCGATGCCCACGCATCCGGCGAGCACGATGGTGTCGGCCACGCTGGCGCCGTGTTCTGCAGCCAAGGGCTCAAGCACGCCAAGCACCTTGGAGAGTTGAGCTGGTTTGTTGGCTTCCCAGTCCTTTTGTGGAGCGAGTCGAATACGTGCGCCGTTGGCACCGCCACGGTTGTCAGATCCACGGAATGTGGATGCGCTGGCCCAGGCCGTTTCCACCATTTCTGCGATGGAAAGGCCGCTGCTCTTGATCGCGTTCTTGAGTGCACCAACATCGTAGGATGCGTTGCCTTGGGGCACGGGGTCTTGCCAAATCAAGTCTTCATCGGGCACGTCAGGACCGAGGTAGCGAGCCTTTGGCCCCATGTCGCGGTGAAGAAGTTTGAACCATGCACGTGCGAAAGCATCGCCGAAAGCATCGGGGTTTTCGTGGAAGTGTTTGGAGATCTTACGGTATGCAGGGTCTCGAATCATGGCCATGTCTGCGGTCGTCATCATGGTGGGGACCTTGATGGAAGCGTCCTCAGCATCAGGAGCGAGGTCTTCTTCATCGGGGTTTTCGGGCGTCCACTGGTGGGCGCCTGCTGGACTCTTCGTCAACACCCAGGAATCTTCGTACTTGAACAGCAGGTCAAAGTAACCGTTGTCCCACTGGGTGGGGTTGGCTGTCCATGCGCCCTCAATCCCGCTGGTGATGGTGTCTCGGCCTTTGCCAGAGCCATGAGCGTTGGTCCAACCAAAGCCTTGCTCTTCAATGGAAGCGCCTTCGGGTTCAGCGCCAACCAAGTCAGCATCGCCTGCACCGTGTGCCTTTCCGAAGGTGTGGCCACCTGCAGTCAAGGCGACCGTTTCTTCGTCGTTCATGGCCATACGGGCAAAGGTTTCTCTGATGTCCAAAGCACTGAGAAGTGGGTCGGGGTTGTCGTTTGGTCCTTGGGGATTCACGTAGATGAGGCCCATTTGAACGGCAGCGAGTGGATTTTCAAGGTCTTGGCGCGTGTCGCCGTAGCGGTTGTCGCCAAGCCATTCGTCTTCAGCACCCCAATAGATGTCGTCTTCTGGGTGCCAAATGTCTGGTCGGCCACCACCGAAACCAAACACGGGACCGCCCATGGACTCAATGGCAACAATACCGGTCAACACCAGCAAATCAGCCCAGCTGATTTTGTTGCCATACTTCTGCTTGACCGGCCAAAGAAGGCGGCGGGCTTTGTCGAGGTTGCCGTTGTCAGGCCAACTGTTGAGTGGGGCAAAGCGCTGTGCTCCGGTACCTGCACCACCTCGGCCGTCGCCGATTCGGTAGGTGCCCGCGGCGTGCCAAGTCATGCGGATGAAGAACGGGCCATAGTGTCCGTAGTCTGCAGGCCACCAATCTTGACTATCGGTCATCAAGGCATGAAGGTCCTTCTTCAGGGCTTCATAATCAAGCGATTTGAAAGCTTCCGTATAACTGAAATTTGGGTCCATGGGGTTGGATTTTCGGTCATGCTGGTGAAGGATATTGAGGTTGAGGTTTCCGGGCCACCAGTCTTGATTTGAGCGCTTGTCTGAGGTCGATGATGTCATTCCACCGTGCATGACGGGGCACTTTCCTTCGCTGCCGTGATTCTGCATAGTGCGGAAGGTTGGGTGGTCCCATATAACCTTGATTTCCTTTTTTTCTAGAGTAAACTTTCAATGAATCCAACCATAGGGAAGAATATGGCTGATGGGCAACCCATGATAACACTCGTGAAAAAGGGGGAAATCGCCCCCCGCCCAGATCTCACTCCAGAGGATTTGGCCCTGGAACAGACGTTATCGATGCTGTGTTCCTTTCTGTCGATTGAGGATTTTGCCTCATTTTTGAAATCAAAGGTCTTCTCCTCCTACGCCCAGCATGAAGAGGCGTGGTTGGTGATGGAGGTGGGCCTCTACCACGACCACACCAAGACATTGCAACTCTACCCTGAAGAGGCTCATTTGACGCTTGCTGATGAAGCCATGACAGGGGCTTTTGCTGACCACATTTGGAAAGGCCAACCCGACCAATCGTTCATCACCGCCCTCTCCCATTGGGTGGCGGTCGTTTCTGGGGCTCAATAGAAAATCGAGCAACAGGTCAGCGACCCATCCGCTGCTCGAATTTCACTCATGTCGATTTCAATGATTTCCAATCCGCGGTCTTCGAGGATTTTCGTAACCGTTGGGTAGCCCTTCGCCACCATCACTTTGCCGTTGGGCAGGCCGATGGTGTTGCACCCATAGGCTTCATCTGCGGGGAGCCAAACCAATTCACATCCTTCTGGGAGCGTGCCGAAATCTTCCGGTTTGAGGTAGCCTTCCGGGACCAGAATCATCGTGTCGGTGGGCGTGGAAGATATGCTGGTCAAGTGAAGAGCGTGTTCAGGGATGTCAATCACTCGCAGTTCATAGCCAAAGAAGTCCAAAAGACTTCGAAGGCTAGCGATGCCCAGGTCGTTGGTTCGAGAAGAGCGCCCAACAAAGAACAGGT
>CALGEM010000117.1 GCA_937881505.1 uncultured euryarchaeote | reverse complement strand
ACCCATGCCCTTCATCATCTTGCGTGAACGGTTCCACTGACCGATGAGTTCACGCACGTCTTTTTCACGAACACCAGAACCTCGGGCAATGCGCTTGATTCGGTCGGCCTTGATCTTGGCTGGCTCATTCTTTTCCCATGCCGTCATGGAATCCATGATGGTTCGATAGCGGTCGAGGTTGCCCTGCATGGCTTCTTTTTGCCCTTTGGACATGGCGCCCATGCCACCGAGCATGCTGCCGGGAAGGAAGGACATCAGCTTGTCAATGGTGCCGACTTTGGACATCATTTCCATTTGCTTGTACATGTCGTTGAGCGTAAATCGGCCGCTCATCAGGCGCTGCGTCAAGCGCATGGCCTCTTCCTGGTCCATGTCTTCTGGCGCCAAATCAATGAGACCCTGAATGTCGCCCATGCCGAGCAGACGAGAGATGAAACGGTCGGATTCGAACTTCTCCAAATCCTGAATACGTTCACCAACACCGATGTGGACGATGGGTGCACCGGTAGCTGCAACGGCCGAAAGCGCACCACCGCCACGTGCCGTACCGTCGAGTTTGGTGATGACGATGCCCGTGACGCCGGCGAGCGAGTGGAACGAAGCAGCCACCGGCCCGGCGGCCTGACCGACTTGTGCATCGATGACCAACCAGCGATCGGTGGCACGGGTCAGGCCGGCAATTCGCTCCAATTCCTCCACGAGTTCCTCGTCAAGTTGGTGGCGACCTGCGGTGTCAACGATGACCAAATCGGCGGCTGCACATGCTTGTAAGCCATTTCTTACAATGGAAACAGCGTCCTTATTTTCGGGCTCACCGTACACTTGGACGGTGGTCTCTTCGAGAAGTTGAGAGAGTTGGGCGTAGGCGCCGGGACGATGAACGTCAGCCTCGATGACGGCGACGCGGAGGCCATGCTTCTTGCGGTACCACTCGGCGAGCTTGGCCGTCGTTGTCGTCTTTCCTTGTCCGTAGAGTCCAACCAGCAGAAGCGTGGCGCCTCGGGGCTGGAAATCCGTGGGCGGGC
>CALGEM010000116.1 GCA_937881505.1 uncultured euryarchaeote | reverse complement strand
ACATGCCAATGAGCACGCCGACGGCGATCGCCAGCAACGCCTTGCCATTGCGCCGCACCTGCGGCCACCAGAGCGCCTGCAGGCAGATCAGGTTGAAGAAGATCGCCGTCCACCAGCTCCAGGCCATCGGCCCGCTGAGCCGCTCCATCGTCACGGTGATCTCATGCTCCTTCCCCGAATAGAAGGCGATGAGGAGTAAACCGGCGCCTTTTGAAGCGGAGCGAGCCTCTTCGTCGCCATGGACCAATTCGGCCACGATGCCTCGGATGTAAATCATGGTCCAAATGGCCGAGGTGGCAAAAATCATGATACTTTGAATGACGGTGATGGAAAAGCCCCCAAAGATGACGACGATGGGCATGGTGATAGCATACACACCGACACCTCCGATGATAGCTGCGGTCCAGCCTCGGCCTGAACCCAAATCGAACGGTAGATGGAGCGCTAAGGCCAATGTGAGAATGTTGATGCCCGCTTGGAGGCCGTAGAGGATGAACACCAGGGCGTCAAACGTTCCATCGCCCGTCGGTGCATAGGTCCCAAATTGAATCAGGGACCAGCCGAAGACGCCGTCTGGATACTGGAGTTCAATGACCGAGATGATCATGTAGTATGCGCCGATGAAGATGAACGTCCATCCGAAGAGCAGTGCCGTAAACCGCTTGTGTGGGTCGTGGTTGACCGCTCGGTTCGCAAGGATGATGGTCAATGTCCCCAGAATCAAATCCGTGATGGCTGCGACCGGTGCGAGGGATTCGGTCGCCATACCAAAGGCTGGTTGTGGAAATATATCACTTCATTGACGTTAACGAGTCCAACGCTCCTTGTTCGGCACATGGTTTACGCTGAGCATAACTCATCGTTCCCGAGGCACACCGTGATGGCCCAGTGGGCCTATCCGTGCGCATCACTCGTCGCGGCGACCGGCAAGCATGGCTGCACCGAGCATAGCGACGAGGGCAAAGCCGATGCCTGGAGCAGGCAACTGCACTTGCGGGTTCTCGTCGGCGTACTCGCCGTCAGGCGTTGAGAGGCGGACCGTGTTCCAACCGTCAAGCTCGAATTCATCGTCGATGTACAACAGGTAATTCTCGTATGAATGCGAGTGGTCCGACATATCGTAG
>CALGEM010000115.1 GCA_937881505.1 uncultured euryarchaeote | reverse complement strand
GACGGGGTAGGAATGTCATGGATTGAGACATTGCTGTTTTGGTAGCGGCTGACATTGACGATGAGTTGGTCTTCGTTGTTATTCGTGTTGATGTCCGAAGCAGAGGACACACGAGCTTTGAGAATCTGATCGTTGCCAAGCGTTGCAGCCCATGAAAAGACGGTCACAGCACTTGATTGGCCAGCACCGATAACCCCGAGGTCCGTGCTGTCCAAGACCACATCGCCTGAGGAGGAGGTCCCTTGGAGAAGGAGCGTGAGCGAGGCTTGTCCTGCGCTCAAACCGATGTTTTGGACTTGAACACGAACAACATGGGTGGCATCCTCAACTTCAATGCCCCCGCCGAGGTTCATCGAACCGGCGTCATCAAGCGTGAAGGATGTGACCAAGAAATCCGGCGTTGAGCGTCCTTGGTCCGCCACCGCCAACGGCGTCAAGCTGGCCATGAGCATGACCATGACAAGCGAGACCGGTAGAACTGCCTTAGACAGGGTCGGCACCTCCTCGGTTCGGTTCGGTGAAACGGTCGATGGTGACCGACTTCCCCTGTCGCTTCCATTGGGCAAGCAGTTGTTGGAGAAGAGCGTCGTGTTCGGAATCGGAGATGCCCAAGCGACGGCGTTCTTCCCAAAGCAAGAGTTGCTCGGTGCGTGTGAGGAGAGCGTCTCGCAAGTAGAGCTCAAGGGTGCGACGGTAGGCATCTCGGTCAGAGATGGCATACACAATGCCATCGCCTGGAACTTGGTCAGCCCTGTTTTGAATCATGTTGCCCAGCATCAACGCCTCGTCGTAGCTGAGGTGGCGCTTGTCGAGGTCGGTTTGAATGGCGCTTGCAATCTCCTGAAGGGCGTATTTCGTATCGGAGCGCTGAATTTTCTTGAAGTGGCGCCGCGCTTTTCGGGACATGCGCGAGCCGACCATAACTTCCTCTGTGCTCTGCCAGTTATTCAAAGAATCGGTCGCTGACCCTTGAAATACCCAAGGTGGTGCTTCTTTTATTCAATATGCATAAAAAGGACCTTGCGCCCATTCTCCAAATGATTTCAACACAAAATTGTATGGTTTTGCAAAGCAATTCCTTTAGTGGCGGGCACCTGACCTCATATCATGAGCGATTCCATCCAACTCAGCCCCGGCGATGATGCGCCTACCTTTGAGGCCCTTGACCAAAACGGCGATTCACACAACTTGAAGCAGTATCTCGACGATGGAAAGACCGTCATCCTCTACTTCTACCCCAAAGATTCCACCCCCGGGTGCACAACCCAGGCTTGCGACTTCCGAGACAACATGGCTCGCCTGAACACTGAAGACCACGTCGTCCTCGGCGTTTCCAAGGATTCAGGCAAGTCCCACCTGCGGTTTATCGAAAAGCAAGAACTCAATTTTCCGTTGCTGGTCGACGAAGACCTCGCTCTGCACCACGCCTTTGGTACATGGCGGCTCAAGATGAATTACGGCCGGGAGTACATGGGGTGCGCACGCTCCACCTTCGTCATCCAACCCGATGGGACCATCAAGTGGTGCCGATACAACGTCAAAGCCAAAGGCCACGTTGGGATGTTGATGCGAGAACTCGGTTTGGGCGAATGAGGGAGCAGCATGGCAGACCTCCCGCTGTCCGGTCAACGCATTGACCTCGAAAATGGAGGCGTCGCATGGTGGCCTTGCCACATTGGAAAAAACGCTGAAATTGGCCCGGAGTGCTCGGTTGGGGCGCTTGCCCACATCGGCCAGCGAGTGGTCCTCGGCCGAGGTTGCAAAATCCAAGGAAGCGCCTACATCGCTGATGAGTGCGTGCTGGGCGATAGCGTGTTCATCGGCCCTGCTGCTGTGCTGCTCAACGACAAATTTCCCCCATCGAACGACCGAGCCAAATGGAAACCAGTTCACGTGGGCGACGGAGCCGTTATCGGCGGAAACGCCACGGTCGTCCCCGGCAATTCCATCGGAGAGGGAAGTGTCCTCGCAGCAGGCGCTGTATTGACCAAAGACCTTCCAGCCAACGAAGTTTGGGGCGGCAATCCGGCCGTGTTCCTCATGACACGGGAGGCCTACGAAGCCCGTAGAGAGGTGGATGCATGACGGATGAGCGGACCGCTGTGGCGTCGTTTTTGAAGAAGTGCAACGCTTACGCACGAGATTCAATTCAACGCAAGCAGGAACGGGGCGAGGAAGAGGAGATCCCGAAATGGGAAGCCTACATTGAATTCAATGAACACGCCCTGGAGGAAATCGCCAATGGAACCCTCGACCGGTGGTTCACGGATTCACAGGAAGCAGCGGCACCCATCCACCGATTGAGCGCAGAGGACATGGAGCATGTGGAGCGAAGCAGTTGGTTGAACAGCGTGCTCTCTCCGAGGCCTGTGGTCGTTGCGGGAACGTTTGACGAGGCCGGTGAGAGAAACTTTGCACCGCTCTCATCGGTCATGCAAGTCTCCACGACACCACCCTATCTCACGGCTTCCTTCTCCATCCACAAGGACAAACGCCCTAGAGACACCCACCACAACCTGCGCCAAGGCTCAACCATTATGCTCAACGTCATGCCGCCAACACCCCGAGGTGCCACCATCGTTGATGAGACCGCCACGCCCCTGCCCCGTGGAGAGGACGAAGGACAACTCCTTCCCTTGGAAACGGTCGCCGGGCAGCCGCTTCTCCTGCAAGAAGCCGTAGCGGCCATTGAAGCCAGTTTTGTGGAAGAGCACGCGCTCCCCGATGCGGTGGCCACCTTGACGGTGCTCAAGGTCGAAGCGGTCTGGTACTCCACGACAACGATGCCAGCGGGTGGCTTGGATGTGCTCTGTCAACACGGCCGGGACGACATGACGCCCTCGCCTCAAGGTTGGACACAGCGCGTTGAGAAGCACTACGGCTGATGTTGCAGTTGAGCCCAAACGTTGCCCAAACCCTCCTGAAGAGAGGTGCTGGGCGACCAGCCAAGCGAGGTAAGGGCTGCTGAAATATCAGGAAGACGGCGTTTCGAGTCGCCAGGATAACCGCCACCCAGCACCATGTCCACTGCCATGGTTCCAACGGTTTTGTTCACGCTCTCTGCGAGAAATCGCATGCTGATTTCTTCTGTCGAACCGATGTTGAAACTGCGTCCTGCGAGTTTACCGCCGTCAAGGCCTTCGTCAAGAGCACCGGCAAGGTAGAACCCGTCGACTGTGTCGTCGATGTAGGTCATGCTTCGCGTTTGGCGGCCATCACCGTGAATTTGCATGGGCTGTTGATGAAGAATCGCGTTGAAGAACATGCCAACAACTTGGCCGTAGGCATCACCGAGCATGGTGGCGCCATAGGCGTTGAAGGGGCGCACAATACGAGCGTCTAAGCCGTTTCGAACAGCGTGCTGCACCGCTACTTCGTCAAGATATTTGCTCGCACCGTAGGAAAAACGCTGGTGCTGAGATGCAGATGGGAACTGGCTGATGTCTTCGTTGCCCAGCGGCATACCTTCGTTTTCGCCAAAGGCTTCAGGCGAAGAGGCCAGCACAAATCGAGCCCCCCATTCCTGGGCCTTACGAAGCGCCACCAAGGTGCCGTTGATGTTGACATCGATGACGTCAAGGGCCGCCTCGTCAAACCATTTCGTGCCGTTGATCGCCGCCAAATGATGGACGAGGTCAACCTCACCCAAAGCCTGTCTGCAGCGCTCAAGGTCATCAGCCACCGTCACATCGCCCTCAACAACCGTTAGATGAGCGTGGTCGGCGACTGAGTGAAGGTTGGCCATGGAGCCCCGCCAAAAATTATCCAAAACTGCGACTTGATGGCCTTCGGCAAGCAATCGCTCAACCAAAACGGCGCCGATAAATCCCGATCCACCGGTGACGACCACGCGCTGGCTCATGCCTGTGCACGCTCCACGACCTTGAGCTGAACGCCGGCATCGGTGCGCGTGAATTCCACCGTATCGCCGGTGTTGACCGCCATGCACGGGTCGTCATCAAAGCCGTGCCCGTACGGCAATCCGAGGAGGGAACAAGCGGGAAGGGTCAGGGGGCAAATGTCCCGATTCACCACGGCTTTGGGCCCTTTCCCCGTGTAAATGAGGCCCATCAGCACGTAAGGCGCCACCGTGGAACCAGAACCCTTCGGGTAGATCAGCACCGTGTCTTCAATGGCCACACCGTCCAAAGGATGCCCCGGCTCTTCGATAACCCCGGTGTCTCGGTTGACGTAGCCGAGGTAGGTAATGGGCACATCGGTGACCAAGGCTCTGCCCCGAACGGTGAAGCCGCTTTGTGAGCGCAGACCGGAACCTGAAAGCAAGGCGTCGCCCGTTTGATGCGTTTTTCCCGAGGCGTGCTGCGGTTGGGCCTTGGCTTTGAGAACAGGGACTTCGCCATGACTGAGCGATGGGTCGATGGCGTGGGCCACACAGTCTTCGATGGGCATGACCGAGGTGGGCAATCGGTTGAGCCCGCTGGTCAAGTAGTGTTCAGCCTTGAGCGAATTGGTCAACAGGTGATTGTATTTGCTGCGGTTGTAGGGTGTCACCTCTGGACAGGTGTCCTTGAGCAGCAAGGCGCCCGCTTCCTCGAGAAGTTCAATGGTCCCGTCCGCCAAGGCCAAGTCGTAATTCTCACCGCTGGTGAAGACCCACAGGCGATGGTCGGGGATTTTTCGCCCCATTTCCATGTGGGCCCTGACCGCTGAAGCCGTGATGCGCAGTTCCTCAAGGCTGGCTTGAGGGCAACCGATGACCACCAAGTCGACCTGTCCTTTGGGGGCGAGTTCATCGTAGCGTTGTTGGAGGTCATTAGCGGTGAACGTCAGTTCACCTTGCCAGCCACCTGCCGGAGGTGCGAACGTGCCGTCTTCTCCTTTCTCGAGCGGTGGTGCGACGGTATGGCCCTCGGCCCACAACATGGCGCAGCCATAATTCGCTGCTGCAGCAGTCAAGGCCTTCTTTGAGGCGAAGGACATGAATGATGGCAAACCGGTAATGTACGGCATGGGCCCGTAAGGCATGTCCCATTCGGGCCGCACTTGTTTGCCAATCCAATCGCCCAAGACCGACCAATCAGCGAGGTGGTTCATTTCACAGTCGAGGTGAACAAGAAGGTTGGGGGTGCGGTTTGCATCGAGGTGCAAACCCCAACGAGGCGCAAAACCGGTCAGCGCGGTCGCAAGAGCGGAGAGCCCAGATTCTCTGTTGGTGATGAGTGAAGTCCAGGTGTTGGAGAAACAGACGGCGTTGGATTCAGCCCATGAAGCGATGCCGCTCTCGCCCTCAATGCCGCGGTCGTACGGGGTGCATGACAAGGTGGCGTCGATGCCCAATCGTTCGTAGGCGTGGACGATTTCGAATTGTTGCTTCAGAAAATCAGGCCATTCAATGTCCATTTCCTCCATCTTCTCTCGGTCACAACCGGCGGAATTCAGCGTGGTCGGAATGGCCACTTCGCCGTCGCCATCGGCCGATAAATCTTGGAGGAAGCGACGCAGACCGTGCCCCCCGGTGATGACAGAAACCCCGGAAACGTGGGCGTGAACCGCTGAAAGGTAGCCGTCGGCTTTGGCCGTGTCCGCCAAATCGATGACCAGGCGCGCTGCCTTTTGGCGCGTCTTGCCTTCCTCGCCCGCCAACTGATTCAACAGGCGCTGGGGAGGCTCCATGGGCTTTCCAGCGCTTGAAGCCTCATGAACTCACCCCCTAGGGAGGGTGGGAGGGGATGATGAAAGGCGGTAGAATAAGAATGATTGACGAGGATATTCCAGTTCATGCCATCATCGAAAACAACTCGTCAGCAACTGTATTCATTTACCGATTTCGTTGTAGGTATGCTTGGTGGGACCATGACTGAGGTCAGTTC
>CALGEM010000114.1 GCA_937881505.1 uncultured euryarchaeote | reverse complement strand
AAGGACAAGGTCAAGGACAAGGTCAAGGACAAGGTCAAGGACAAGGTCAAGGACAAGGCCAATCTGGACAGCAAGGACAGCAAGGACAAGGTGGCCAACAAGGTCAGCAAGGACAGCAAGGTCAAGGCTCCCAGCAAGGTCAGCAATCCGGACAACAAGGTCAACAAGGCCAGTCTGGACAGCAAGGCCAAGGTCAGCAAGGTCAGCAAGGCCAACAAGGCCAGCAGCAGGATAACGGACAAGGACAGCAACAGCAAGGCGGCCAACAAGGCGGCCAGCAAGGCGACCAGACCAGCCAAGACCAGAACGGTCAGAACCAGAACGGTCAGAACGAGCAGCAGCAAGGTCAGACGCAGAACGGACAGCAGGGTCAACAAGGCCAGCAATCCGACCAGCAGCAAGGCCAGCAGCTCGACAACCAGGACGAGAACGACAACGATGGCGATGGTATCCCGAACGACGTTGACAACGACGACGACAACGACGGTATCCCCGACGCAATCGATGATTCACCATTGGATCACGATAACGACGGCACCGACGATTTCGAGGATGATGACGCTGATGGCGACGGCATCGACGACCGCGAGGAAGTGAACGATGGCGACCCCAACACCAACATCTACGACCACGACAACGACGGCATCTCCGATGCTGTTGACTTGGACATCGACAACGATGGCATTGACAACCGAAATGACATTGGCGACATGGGCGAAGACTTGTCCCGCGACCACGACAACGATGGTATGGACGACGCTGAAGACGACGACGATGACAACGACAACATCCTCGATGTTGACGAAATCGACGGCGTTGCCGGAAGCTACCGCTACGACCACGACAACGATGGCATTTGGGATCTTACCGACAACGATGACGACAACGACGGTCTCCTGGACTGGTTTGAAGTCAACGACGGCAACGATCTCACGGGTCAATTCGACGCTGACAACGACGGAATTGAAGATCACGAGGACGATGACGACGACAACGACGGCATCCTCGACATCTACGAACTCTGAAGTTAACGTACCGACTGTCTGTCAAAGAACCGTCTCCGACGGGTACAACAGGCGCTCCGAGGCCAAGGCCCCGGGGCGCCTCCTTTTCTCTTTCATCTCCCTTTCCAACCAGCGAGTAACTGTGTATTCGTTGGAGTTGATACGCAGAGAGTTCTGTGATACGGAACCGCACATTCGCGCCACGCCCTTGAAATAGGGTATTTCGGTGGAGAGGTGATTACGAGGTGCCCGCATGCTGTCAAAACAATACACGCAACAAATCGAAGAGCGACAACAACTCTCCATGGCCATTATCATCGTCTTTTTGATGTTGGCCAGCAGTTTACTCGCCATTGTTCAAACCGTTCACGACGGCCCTGAGTCTCCTCGTGCCACCCAACTCGTTGAAGGCGGTGGCCTCGGTCAAACGCCCGTACAGTCCACCCACCAAGGCGGTCAAGGTGGATGGGACGGCGTTCACGACAGTCACTACGACATGGCTCACGAAGCACTGAGCAACCTCATGTGGTCGGACCCCGGCGTTTCTGCAGGTGTCATCGTCGACCTTTCGGTGCTGGAAGCTGCCATTCCCTCGTACTCCACCTTCCTCGAAGAGACCCGGTCCGGCGACCACGACAACGACGGTATTGACGACCTCGCTGACCTGGACGACGACAACGACGGCATCTACGACTTGCTCGAGCGATTCGACGGTTGCTATGGAACCGATCCCTACGACCACGACAACGATGGCATTCCCGACATCGATGACTGGGACGATGACAACGACGGCATTCTCGAAGGCCCCATCGATTATGTAGCCCTCGAGGCCCAAGGCCTTGACCCTCGAAATGTTTCGACTGACCGCTACCTCGATGCATCAACCGTCCATCCTTGGACCGGTGACGCAGTTGGAAATTTCTACCTCGCTGACCAGAATCCCATGGACCACGACAACGATGGTGTGACCGATGAAGACAACGACGGGGCAGGTCCAGGCCGATACGACGAAGACGATGATAACGATGGGCGCATTGACCAGTTCACGTGGCCTTGTGACCTTGACTCAGACGGCACGCCCGACTACTTTGACACGGACGATGACGGCGATGGTGTCCCCGACACCCAAGATGCTCATCCTTATGATGCCAGCATCACCACCCAAATGTCTGCAACCGCCACGCTATACGATGCATCTCGCCTTTGGACATTCAACGAATACCGCCAATACTCTGGTGGCGTCGATTACGTCGACTGGGAGCGCAACAGAGTGAATGCCCAGGGCGCTACGGCCTCTGGCTTCTTTGGTGGCCTCGACACACTCATTGATTTGGCAGACTCTCACGGAACGCCTGCCTTCACCACCATTGTTGATGGTGACCTCGATGGAGACGGCTCCCCGAACTTCCTCGACCCTGACAATGACAACGACGGTACGCCGGATTCGGCAGACACCGACGACGACAACGACGGCATTCTTGACATGGTCGACCCCGATGATGACAACGACGGCATCCCTGATACTTGCATTGAAATCGACACCAACGGCGACCAAGCCAGTGATTACACCGGTCTGCAAAACGGCGGCGTCACCAGCCTCACCTTGAGCGATGGAGGTTCGAGCTATGTTGACGGAAACAATGTGGCCACCTCTTCATCCACGAGCACCGGTAGCGGATTGACCCTCGATGTCACCACCTCAGCCGGCGTGGTCACCAGTGTGGTGATCAACAAGGCAGGCTCAGGGTATGCCAACGGCGATGTCCTCACCATCACGGGTGGTGCATCCGATGCAGAGGTGACCGTCACTGGCACCTCCACCGTGAACTTTGAGGTTCCAGGTGCAGATGGAAATCAAGATGGTTCCATTGACTGTGAAATCGATTACGACAACGACCTCGACGACGACCTTCGCCGACCGTTTGACCAGAACTACAACGGCATTTACGACTGGCTTGACACAGATATGGGCGGTACAACTTCTCCGGACAACCTCGGCAACTTTGCCGTTGGCGGTGCAGACCTTCCCTACGACCTTGACAACGACAACATCGAGAACGAGAACGATTCCTTCCCACTTGACGCTGCATCGACCGTTTCCACGTGGAACTGTCCAACCCAAGCCAACCCAAACCCCGTCAACCCTGACCCGCGTTGTCAGACTCGTCGCGCCTCGTTCTCCCAGTTCAACGACTGGGACGGCGACGGTATCAGCAACTGGGACGACGTTGACGACGATAACGACGGTATCATCGATGTGCTCGACATCGACTGGGATTGTGACCTTGACAACGACAACGACCTGCATCAAATCAACGGTGGTTTGTACCGAGACGACGGTCCCAACGATGTGGACTCTGACGTTGATGGCGACGGTCTTGAGAACAGCATCGACTGGGACGATGATAACGATGGTATTTCCGACCTCTACGATCCCGACGATGGAAACTGCGGTGTTGTTGACTACGATGCAACGGACGCTTTCTACACGCCATACTACCCAGTGAACGACGGCGGCTCCACCGATGGTTCGGCCGACAGCCAACTCTACGGTACCAACTCGACCGACCACTGGAACATGGTCTTCCAGCACTACCCCTTCGCTGATGTTGTCCTCAACTACAATGGCTACGATGCCACGACCAATCCGGTCACGCCCGGTACCGTGCCAGAGTTCTACTGGTTCCTGTTTGCCCGATGGTCGCCGTACAACGGCGCCAACGATTGGGATATCGATTCGGACGGCGACTCACTCATCAATGGACTTGACATCGACCAAGACGCTGATGGCATGCCAGATTGGTGGGACCAAGACGAAGGTAACGACGGAACGCTCGATGTCAACGATATCAAGATGGGCGGTTCGTTTGACCTCTCAACCTGTGGCTGGACGGCAGGAAACCTCGGGTCCGGATTCGTTTGCGGCTATGCTTATGCTCTCGCTTACAAAATGCCTCTGAATGGTGTCAACGCCCAATTCGGCGCTCCTTATTCCACCCGGCCCGATGCTGCCTTTGACCAGGGGGCTACAACTGGTGGGCCTTCTGGCAATTGGAGCTGTACGCCTGTTGAAGGTGTTGGATGCTGGCACTACGACTTCGGTGGCGACGGCACCGTTGACTCTGGAATCACCTACACCCAAATGACCGACAACCGAGACGCCTATGTCACGTGGATTGGTTTGCTCACCGGCATTTGGCAGTGGAATAGCGACAACGGCCCGGAAGCGGATTTCCCCGATGAATTGGGTGCAGACCTTCTCAAGAACGACGTGGACGGCGACATCGACGGTGATTTCACCAACTCCACCATCGATTTGGACGATGATTACGACTCCATCTTTGATTGGTTCGACGTGGACGACGATAACGACGGTGTCTGGGATTTCTTCGAGGTTGACAGCAACTTCGACCTTGACGACGACACCGGCCAAAACAACGGGAATTTCTTTACCGGAACCAACTGCGACGATAACGATGACGACGGAAACGATGCTGATGCTGACGATGACGGCTTCTACCAAGCCGTTTGGGACCGCGGTATCATGTCCCAAGGCCTTCGCTCCCCCAGCATTTACGACGTTGACAACGACAACGACGGTATTCCGGACGGCGAAGACTCCGATGACGACAACGACGGTCGCATGGACGCTGACCAAGAACGCCTCCCAGGTTGTTTCTGGGGCGAAGAACAGTCCACTTGGGATTACGACAACGACGGTATCGTGAACTGGGCGGACGACGACTGGGACGGCGACGGATTGACCAACAACGCAGAACTTGGCCCAACCGCTCCCTACGACATGATCGCACCGTTTGACCACGACAACGACGGAGTCCGAGACGACCTTGACGAGGACGACGACGAGGACGGTATGCACGACGAAGACGAAGTCCTGCTCTGGCCGACTCGCTTTGACCGAAACTCGACCAACCCGTGGGACCACGACGACTTCGGAGATGGCGAAGCCCTTGCCAACCCGCTTGACACGTCTACCGGGCCTGACGCTATTGACCAAGACGACGACAATGATACCCGCACCGACTTGGACTTTGACCACACCGAAGACACGGAATTGACCTCGGATTGGGACCATGACAACGACGGTATCTTGGATGCAGACGATAAGGCACCGACCTACATCACCCTGAACCTGCCCGACAACCTCTGGCTCGACGCACAAAGCCCAACCATCTTTGCGGGCCACGTGGACTGGTTGAACCCCATCACTGGCGTCGTTGAATCAGCGCCGCAACTTCCCGTGCAGGTGCACATTGAATGGACGGCCAACAACACCACGGCCATTGAAACCATTGACGTGCTAACCAACGCTGGCGGAAACTTCAGCGTCGGACAATTCCTCTACCCCGAGGATTTGACCGTGGGCGACAACACGACCTATCGAGTGTATGCTGAAGTGACGGAGATGTTCATGTTCAACGGCAACCAGTCGCAATCCTACTATGTGGGCGCAGAAGCCAACATGACCGTTGACTACTCGGCGTGGACGTATTTCCGCAGCGACGAGCAACCGTTCTGGCTGGACTTCAAGGCCCACTACTCCGCCGATTGGGACCGCGGCTTGTTCGACAACCGTATCAGGAATTCCCCGATCACCTTCTCCATCTTTGGTGGCCTGTTTGGAAACTTGACCGCCCCAACCAACTTCACCGGATTGGGCAACAACGGTTACCGAACCGACGCCTCCGGATGGGCTTCACTCACCTTTGTCCAAGATTTGGGCATTGCAGGCACATGGAAGCAAGTTCAGTGGAACTCAACCGCCGATAACGGCGTGGGACAAATTCCTGGTGGCTATGAAGAGAT
>CALGEM010000113.1 GCA_937881505.1 uncultured euryarchaeote | reverse complement strand
CACAAGAACTGCTTGAGCAAACGCAGACGAGTCACCTCGAAGAAGCCTATGTGGCGCTGACCGCCGATGTTGCACGACCACGTCAAGAAGATGACAAGCCTCTTTCCAAATGGTCTTCATGGTGGCGAGGATTGTTCACGCCGAAGACACCAAAGGAGGTCGGCGAAGATGAGTAAATCCAGTGTTCGCGTACGAGCGATCGCCAAGAAGGAACTGGTGGAATTTGTGCGAGATTGGCGCACGATACTCGCAATTTTGATCATTCCACTCCTGATGTTCCCCTTGCTGTTCATTCTCTTCCCTCTCCTCCTCGCCTCTGAGGCAGCAGAACTGGATGCTCTCGTTGTTGATGTTGTTGTTCAAGGCGACGACATTCCTGCTGACATGGGTTTGCTTCTCAACAATTCCACACTCAACATCATCTACGAACCCTTGCCGGCATTGGACGTGCTTTCTACACCGCAAGGCGATGAGGAGCGATTAAGAAACGCAAGCGTGGATGCAATTCTCCGACTTCGAATGAACGAGAGTATTTTGGAATACGCTGTCTTGTATCTGTCAACATCCGAACAAAGTTTGGAAGCGAGGAGTCGAACTTTTGACCTCCTCTCGGGTTGGGAGCAAAACGAAACTGTTCAACGAATAGAGGCAGCTGGACTTGATCCCGAACAAACGCTTGACCCACTTCAGTGGGACGGTGATGTATCTCAAAGTGATGTAGCAACACAAGGTGAACAAGCGGGTATGGCGTTGTCATTATTCATTCCCCTGGTGTTGTCTGTCTGGACCTTTTCTTCTGCAATCCAGCCTTCGATTGACATGACGGCCGGCGAACGTGAACGGGGGACACTGGAGGCGTTGCTTGGACTTCCATGCACGCGTATGGAGTTGCTCTTAGGAAAGTGGTTGGCGGTTGCGACGATAACCGGCGTCGGTGTTTTGTTGCAAGTTGCTGGATTGTTATTCGCCATTGGTTATCTTGCTACATCCGACATCATTTCTGCCCCAAGCGTATCCCTGACGGCTCTCCTGCTCCTCTGCTTGGCCGTCTTGTTGTTTGCCATCATGGTGGTGGCGTTTGAACTTGCATTGGCAATGCGCTCCCATAGTGTGAAGGAAGCAGGCTCAATCCTCGGCCCTGCTGTCCTCATCATTCTCTTTCCGGCGCTGTTTACGCAAGTCATCAATCTCGATGGGATTGAGGCCTTTTGGTTTGCCATCCCCGTGGTCAACGTGTTGTTGGCCTTGCGAGAGCTGTTGATGAACAGAATCGTTTACGGCCACATTGCTGTTTGGCTTGTATCCTCAACACTCTATGCGTTAGGGGCAGCATATTATGCGGCCCGTCAGTTCAACAGAGAAGACATTGTGACGAGTCTATCCTAGGCTCCAAAGGCGATAAGGGCCTCACGAACAATATCAACGATCAGGTCAATTTCCTTTGATGGGATGTTGAAGTGCGGGGTGAACCGGAGAGCGTTTTCTCCACCGTGAATCACACCCAAACCTCGACGTCGGCACCACGGTTCCACTGCTTCCATGCCCACTACAGGAAATTGATGAGGTTCCAGTTCTGCACTGCAAAGAAGTCCAGTGCCTTGCACTTTGGTAATGACCTTTGGAAATTCTGCCTGGAGGGCCTTGAATTTTTCAACGAACTCATCCCCTCGGTCTCGAATGTTTTGGCGCAACTCAGGTGTGATGCCGTCCAAGACCGCCACCGCTGTTTCAAGAGCACGCGGGTTGGTTGTCATGGTGTTGCCGTAGATGCCGGTGACATAGAGTTCCGATGCTCGCTTATTCATGCCGAGAACTGAGAGGGGATATTGACCTGCATTCATGGCCTTTGACCAAGTTTCAAGGTCGGGTGCTTCGCAATCTTGGAATCCTGCATAATCCACAACAGACAAGGTTCCTTGCCCACGAATACCTGCTTGTATTGAATCAACCAAGAGCATGCAGTCATGTTCCAAGGTCAACCGACGTGCAGCATCATAAAACGACCGAGAAACACATTGGCCGGGGTTTCCTTCTCCTTGTACAGGTTCAATTGCAAGCAATTCAATGAAGACGTTGTTCTCGGCGGCATCTGCAAACGCTTGTTCTAATGCGGCAACATCGTTAGCAGGCACCAAGATGAGGTTGTCTCGATTCTGGAAACTCGCAAGGTGTTGGTCGTATTTACCTTTACAGGAATGTGACATTTGAGCCGGACGGTCTGTTCGTCCATGGAAACCTTGTTCAATGGCCATCATCTTGATAATTTTGCCTTCATGTTTACCACCGGGTTGCGTCATTAATTTTGCATTCACGTCAGCGATTCGCAGACTGACCGTGACCGATTCCGAGCCACTGTTCATGCAGATAAATTTCTCAAATGGACATGACCCCCGGGTATGCCCAAGTTCTCGGCGGAGTCGCTCCTCAAGGCGCTTCTGTGAAAACGAAGCCGTCATGACATTTGCCATAACCCAATTGTCGGCCATCGATTCAATGACCTTCGATGGCCCATGACCCGCACCGAGCATACCGTATCCGCCGTTGTCATGAATGACGGCGCCGTGAGACGAAACAATCCAGGGGCCACGTGCAGCAAGAGCGACGTATGGGTTGACCGTGGCAGGATTGTAGAAGTTGACAAACCCTTCTTGCAAATTCGTAATCAATTCTTGTTCGTCCGAATCCATGTAGAGTTGAGGGTATTCCGCTGCCATGACCTGAAAACGAAGAGCTGCTTCTTCAATGGCCAGAGACAACGAGGGATCACTCTCGAGGAAACTATTGATCTCTTCATCGCTAAGTCCTGGCGTGTCAATATGGCCTACGCTGTCTCGTATCTTGTGGAGAAGAGCCAAGTGGTCGGTGGCAACACCCGTCTGCATGGTGTAATTTCTTCCGAGGTATCCTTTGAACATTGGCACAGGGGAGGTCTTGAACCACTGAATTAAGGCATGAATAATAGTTCAGTATTATTACACGAATACTTATATGAGTTCAGCGGCAGCCATCATCATGCCCAAGGTGTCCCTGGACATGCCACAGGAATTGGTGGATGATTTGAGGCTTCACGTTGGTGATGAACACAAATTTGTCAGCCTGGCAGATGCTATCAGAACAGCCTGCCGTAAGTTACTTGACCAACTTGACTCAATTGACCTGATGCACGGAAGGAGGAATGAATGAATGGTGAGTGAACATGAAGCCCACGAGGCGGTAAAGACCCTGCTTGGATATATCGAGGGAGAATCAAATGTTGGTCGTGAAGGTTTACTTGAAACCCCAAAACGAGTTGTTGATTCATGGAAGGAAATTTTCGCAGGCTACGGCATGGATTCAAGCACGTTGCTCCAAGCGACCTTCAACGCCGAAGGATACGATGGCATTGTCCTGCTGCGGAACATCGAATTCACCTCAACCTGCGAACATCACCTACAACCGTTCCGAGGACGAGCCCACATCGCCTACATCCCGGTTGAACGTATAGTAGGCATCAGTAAACTCGCACGTATCCTAGAACTGCATGCAAGGCGACTCCAAAATCAGGAGCGAATCACCAAACACATCGCCGATGATTTGGAGCGTGAACTTCAGCCACTCGGCACCGCGGTCATTCTAGAAGCCTCACATGGGTGCATGCAATGCAGAGGTGTGGCAAAACAGCAAGCCGTGATGACCACTTCGGCCATGCGTGGCGTATTCTTTGAGCGAAACGAAGCCCGGCAAGAATTGATGCAACTCATTCAACAACCCAATCTCTGAGTTGATGACTTTGTCTACCTCAACGAACACTGGCCTTGGCTTGGATTTGACCATCCAAGATGGTGACAAAGACACGGTGTACAACATCGTTGAGATCTTTCATTCAGTCCAAGGCGAAGGCTACAGAAGCGGCATACCTCATGTCTTCATCAGGTTCGGTCGATGCAACCTACGGTGTGAGTGGTGCGACACGAATTTTGACATATACGAGGAAATGACCGCGGAGGACATCATGACGGCGGTTGCCAAATTCTCTTGCAAAAACATCATATTTACGGGTGGGGAGCCAATGCTCAACGACCTTTGGCCCTTAGCGAGAATCTTGAAACATGAAGGCTACCATCTTTCTGTGGAATCAAATGGAACCGTTGTTATTCCGGAGGGGCTGCTGGATTGGATTTGTATTTCTCCCAAAGACCAGATGTATCCGAATGTATCCATCAAACAACGCGAGGGAGACGAACTCAAATGCGTGTATGTAGGTCAACCACTCTCGATGTACAACGACCTGAAGGGTGGTTTTACTCATCTGTTTTTACAACCTTGTTACGACGAGGCTGCGTCTGTTGAGGCAAATGGACAGGGCTTTGCGATGACGGAATCGGTCGTCAAGGAAAATCCGGAATGGCGACTCTCCCTGCAAACCCACAAATGGATGGGTATTCTCTGAATAGGTGGTACAATGAAACGTGCAGTCATGGCCCTCAGCGGAGGAATGGACTCCTCCTCCCTTCTGCTTCATCTCCTTAGAGAAAAATACGAAGTCACGGCCATCTCGTTCAATTACGGGCAAAAACATGTTGTGGAACTCGAGCGGGCAACATCCTTGGTGAATTACCTCGCATCAAATGGCCATTCGGTGACACATCAGGTCGCGGATTTAAGTTCTGCAACAGCCTTGTTTGAGAGCGCACTCCTCCAAGGTGGTGAAGATGTACCAAAGGGGCATTATGAAGAGGAGAACATGAAGGCTACGGTTGTCCCAAATCGGAATGCTCTCTTTTCGTCTTTGCTCTACGGCGTTGCACTTTCCCAAGCCACCAAGCACACCACCAATGTAGAGGTCGTTCTTGGTGTCCACAGCGGTGACCATGCAATATATCCAGACTGCAGGCCTGAATTTTATCGTGCCCTCGAACACGCCTTTGACGTTGGGAATTGGGAAAGCGAGCGGATCTCGTTCACTCTTCCTTATTTGGAAATGGATAAAACGAGTATTCTCCGAGATGCAGAAACTTCAATCGACGCTTTGGGACTTGAATTTGACGAGGTGTTTTCCCGTACGATCACTTCTTACTCCCCGGATGGAGATGGTCGCTCTCACGGAGGCACGGGTTCGGATGTTGAACGCATCCTCGCCTTCCATGCCATTGGTCGTAAGGATCCTGTTGAATACGTCAAACCATGGGACGATGTGTTAGCTGATGCATTAGAAACGGAACGGATGCACTTGGACAAAGAATACAGAACACGATTGACCAAAATCCAATACCATGTGACTCGGGAAGCGGGAACTGAGCGTGCATTCACCGGAGAATATTGGGATGAAAAGAGGGTTGGTGATTATCGGTGTATTTGCTGCTCAACACTTTTGTTCACCTCAACGATGAAATTTGATTCTGGTTGTGGCTGGCCATCGTTTCATACCGAGCACAAGGAAGCCAATATCAGACGAATCGATGACCACAGTCATGGCATGGTGCGTGTAGAAGTTCGGTGCGATGTCTGCGATGCTCACTTGGGCCATGTCTTCAACGACGGACCTGCTGCCTACGGCGGTGAACGTTATTGCATCAATTCAGCCTCACTCATATTTGAACCACAAGAGGAGGACGATGCATGACCACGACCATACGACGCTATGTTGAGACCGATACGGGCCACCGCGTGCCAAATCACAAATCAAAATGCAAACATTTGCATGGACATCGCTATCGTTTTGAAGCAGAAATCGAAGGTGATGTCGTGGATGTCCCTGGCGTTTCAGACGAAGGCATGCTCATGGATTTCTCAGATATCAGTAAAATTTTGATGGAACATGTCCACGATGTGATTGACCATGCATTTGTCCTCTATGAAGGGGATGAAGAAGCAAAGAAAGCATGCCAATGCATGGGAGACGGGCATCGAACAGTCATCGTTCCGTTCATCCCAACGGCAGAAAACCTCGCAAAATGGGCATTTGATGCTGTTGCACCTCACATCACGTCAAGCTACGGCAATCGATTGCGATTGGTTGCCATGCACTGTCGTGAGACACCTAAATCGGTAGCCACCTGGCGACCCATTTCAGCGTAATTTTCGACGATGCCCTTTCATCCAGGCATCGTCATCTGAAGCGAATTCCAGGGCTGAAGTCGCTTCAACAAAGGCGCCAATCAACCGAGTTGACTCCTCCGTAGACGGTGAACCTTTGAGTAAGGTTCGTCGTAATGTTTGTTCAATGGATTGCTGCCTTTCTGGGGACGAAGAGAGACCGGTAGCGAATTGGTGAATGGCCTTTACCAGAGCATCTCGAACACTTGGATCCAGCCTTACCTCAAGGGGTACGATATCGGGTAAGCCGGGGTCATTTCCCTGTGTTGATTGTACCCGAGAGCGTTGAATTTCATAGAGCAGGGCATTGACGGCGTGGCTAAGGTTGGCGATAGGATAGCCCTCCCATGTTGGCAACGTGACAAAATAATCGCATTGACCAAGTTCATCTGCTGAGAGTCCTTTGCCCTCCTCTCCAAACACCAACGCAACCCTCCCCTTTGTATCAGTCATGCGTTCAACCATGTCCCAGGGATAGAGATAATGGCGAAACAATGTTTTCTCTCCAACCTCACGTTTTCCTGATGTACCGATGATGCTTGAACAATCGGTTGATGCAGCAGGTATGTCGGCAAACACCTTGACTTCATCCAATAGCCTCGATGCGTGTTTGGCCCTTGCACGAGTTTCTCCATCCTGAGGTGAGCACTTGGGGTTAACCAAGCGGAGGTCCTCAAATCCAAAATTCAGCATGGTGCGGCAAATTGCACCAAGGTTACCCGGATGAGTAACACCGACAAGAATCACGGCGACGTCAAATGGGCCTCGCGGGAGCGGAATGTCTTGACGCTCGCCCAACTTTTCAACCCCTATTTTCGTCCAGGTAGGCCGTAATCCATCGCGGGTCGCATGACTGATAGAGAAAGAAGAGGAAACCTCCGTTCTCTCTATCCTCCATGACCAAAGAGCGTTTTCGCAAGTTGTGCTGGGATTTGAGGTGGACAATCAAATCCTCAAGCTCTTCACGGTCATCACCATGAACACTGACAGGTTGCCTGTCCCAGTCAACCCATACAGGCACATGAACACCATCAATCGGTGCGGCGTTGTCGGTAGCGGGTGACGTACCCTGCAATCCAATTACGCAGTTTCTTTGAATCGACATCGGTCAATTCAGCGACCATGTGTTTGTTGTGGTCAAAATCATCGGTGAATTTCTCACCGTGTTCTTCACAGAGTCGAATGGCTCGAATTTTGATAAAACTTGGACGAATATTTCCCATGCATTTCACTCCTTCATCAGTTTGACTTCAACAGGGAAGTCGGGCTCATCGTGTCGAATAACAAGAAGACGCACCTTTCGTGGTGGATTTTCAATGCCTCGCTTCCAGATGTGTTCGTTGACCTCAGGGTCAATGTAGAGTTCTTCGTCTTCTCGGACCTTCAAGTGTCGAATGACTTGCTCTCGGATAATTTGCATAGCACGGGGAGCGCGCTTGAAGCGAGTAATGTTCCATGCATTTCGCAAGGGGACAATGAGTTCAGATTCATTTGGACGTGCCATAATCTCACCTCATCGCTGCAACTTGCTACGTCGCCATTGGTGCCGCTTAGGGTGGGACACCGTGTTTCGGTCGGTCTTGAGCATGACCCAAACTGGGACACGCCGGTTCTGCTTTCCTGCCTTCAAAAGGCGAATTTTCTTTGCTGCTGGCTTATTCTTTGACATTTCGAGCACCTTCTCAGATTCTCCTAACGGACGCATTGCTGCGGCTCTTGGACAGTTGGGCGAGGACCTGCTTGAGAGCAGTGTCGCTCATGGGGGTGTTGATTGATCCCTGTTCTAACATGGCTGCGAGGTCGGCTTTAATGGCATGAGCACGTTTGGGGTCAACCAAACCGATTCGAGTCAGTCGTGCCCGCGCATCTGAGGAAAGATGACGGCGCAGAATAGCATCAATGTTCGCTGATTCAGCCGCTTGCTGTTGGGCTTGTTCTTCAGCTTCAAGTTGTTGCGAGGCTTGTTGCTGCAACTGCGTCTGGAGTTGCTTGAGTCGTTGCGCTCGGAGGGCAGCCAACTCATCATCATGGTTGGCCGTCATCGTAGACACTCTCACACTTCCCGGATTCAATACTTGTCCAGACCGGGGTACTGGGCTTCGGTTTCTTCACGAACCGAGTGAGCGATGTTGTCAACCAATTTTTGGCCAGCAGCGGTAATGCGACGACCTGCGTAAAGTTGGACTTTCCCTTCTTCGGTTTCGACTTCTTTGGTAGGGACTTTTTCCACCAAACCAGCGTCCTCAAGTTGTTGAAGGGCCGTCCGGATGATGTGTCGGGAAGCGACACCAGGCGTGTTTGGCATAGCCCCGTTGTCTTTCTTACCTCCAAAAGCCTGTGCGAGATGGGTGACGCCGATCGGCCCGTTTCGGGCGACCTTACGCAAAATAGCGGCCGTGCGCAGGTACCACCAGTTTTCTTGGGTTGGAGGTCGCTCGCGGTCGACTGCCGTCTTCACATATTGGCCCCAATCTGGCATGGAAACAGCCTTTTGGTCTTCCATTGCTGCAGCAAGTGCAGGGTTGAAAATGTCAGCAGGGATGTCATAGACGGTCGTCATCGTGATGCACCAAGCAACATGGCGACCGTCCGCCCCTATATCAAAACAACGGGTCAAGCACCCGTTCAGGTGGGGGCCACAATCGCCGTTCAACTCCTTCAATACAAGCCTTCTTGAACAGCGCTCGGGTGGTATGGCCGATGAAGAAGGCGTTGGCCCAAAATCCCAACCTTCTCCGAACCCTCATCGGGTTGTCATTAACCCTCATTTTCATGCTTTCGTACGCTGTTTACGGAGCAACTGTCTCTCCCTCGGTTTACATCTACAAAACCGACGCCACCGTGAACGAATATTCTGCTTCATCAGCCGATGAAGATGTTGAACGAACCTACGACGTGGACGAAAACACAACGACGTGGGCATGGCAAGTCATCGCCAACGATGCGAACCTGACATGGGTCAACATAACAGCCACAGAGCTTTCAAGTGGTGCGGTGTTGAAAGTGACCAATGTTGCGAAACTCTACAGTCACGAACTTCTCGGAACAACCTACACTCTCGAAAATCCACTGGAGGAAGAATTCTCTTGCGCAGACCTTTGCGAACACGCCACCGTCCACGAGCGAACAAGCGAGGAGGGGGGTACGATTGAGTTCCATGCGCTCACATCGGTTGACCCCGCTCGGCGTTCAAACGGCTCGGTTTTTGCAAGTGATATTGTTGAAGCAGAGGAAAAAGCCAGAGCTGCCATTGCATACACGCACTCTCCATCCATCCTGCGCATTGAAATCATCGAGAGCGGAAACAGAACGACGGAACCAAGCATCTCAGCCGAGACAGTTAACGAAGAATTTGGCAGTATTGCCGTCTTTTCGGTCGACGCTGCGACGGAATTCCTCTGGGCGCTCGCAGCCGTCGTGGGCTGCTTTTCAATGGTCCTTATTCCATCGTTTACGGTGTACTTTGCTGCCAGGGCGAAAGAAAAGCGCGATGAGGCAAAACTCGAACTTGCCAAAAATGAAGTGGAGACATATTTCACCAGCAACGATTCACCATCGGATGCCGACACTGCTCCTAAATAGATAGACGGTCCTTGCCTCGTTTGAGGAAGATGAGAACCGCCGCCATTGCTCTTGTCATGGTGCTCATGTTGAGCTCACTCGGCTCCACGATTCCAACCGCGTTGGAAGAGCCCACAATCATGAGTAACCCCCCATCTGGAGTGGATGTACGAGTTCTTGGAGCAACCGTGGAATACACCAACAGTGCTGATGAATCAAAGTACAAAATGTTCTCCTCCAATCACCCAATTTTCGGATTTGACCGCCCTCAGGAACTCTTCGTTATCGATGGCATGGTCAATGTATCTGCAACCCTGACCGTGACTGTGGAAAACCTCGGAACCAATCCATCAGGAGTTATTGATGTCAACGTGGTTCTTTTGCATGACGAGTACTCGTATTTTGAGATCAGCAACTCAACCGTCCAAATGGCATCCCTTGCAGGAGGGACGAACAACACGGTGACGGTGAATATTGTGCCGAGTTATGCAGGCAACCACACGTTGCGAATCACCAGTACGTCTACTGTATCCGATGATAATAGTGGAAACGATGTTCGCAATCAACCCTTCACCGTGGGGTACGAATACTTCAACTGCGATTCTTCGACCGTTTGGACGGTTGGCAACGGATGGCAAATTTCCACAGACACCTCCATCTCGCAGGGCCGAAGTTGCCATGCAGGGAACGGCCAATTCTCAAATTACAACAACAACGTCATAGCTTCCTTGACGACGCCCGTGATGGACCTTTCAGACGCTATCGCCAACCCGAGTCGGACAAGCGGACTCTCGTTTTTCTACACTGGGAGCACCGCAGTAAACGATAAGTTGACCATATTCGGGAAAAATACGTTCGGTGCTTGGAGCGAAGTGGGTTCAATTTCTGGCACGATCGACAGCGTGTTTACGGACGGAGCAAGTTGGCAAACGTTCAGCGTCAATAACAAGGGTCACAACTCGCCTCTCATCCCTGTCGCCAGTGACTTGTTTCATAGCACATCACAATTCAAATTTGAATTTTCATCCGATGCGTCCGGTACAGATATGGGATTTTACATTGATGACATCGTCATCGTGTACGACCAAAAGGTGAGAAGCAGCGAGTACAATGTCTCTGCGCGTGGCATCTCAACCAACGGGGCAACACCAGGTGAATGGGGCAGCGTATCCCTTGAAATCATCAACACAGGCAATATTTCTGAATTGTTTATTCCAAGATTGGAAAGTCTCCCACCTTCATGGAACGCTTACTTCACGAGGCCATCAGGAACAAGTTTCGACCCATTGGCGGGATTGACGGTCCTTCCTGGAACCCCAGTCGCTTTCAACATCAACATACAACCCGATTCAAATGCATCCATTGGTTTCCAGCAAATGAACATACGAATCACATCCAGTCAATATTTTGATGTCTACACTGACCTTCCCGTCCAATTCCTCGTCAAGGCAGACAGAATACCCGTGATTACCTCTCCTTCCATCCGACCAAGTTGTCCCCCTTCCTACACCTGCACGTTTGAGGTGGGTTTGTCAAACGAAGGAGGTGCAACCGATGTCTTTGACCTGTCCACGGACATGTCCAGCATCCCCAACGAATGGTCGGTTGGACTTGCTTGGACACAGACGTCCTCCGTTCTTATACGTCCGAACGAAACTGTTCAAGCATTGTTCACCATGACTGTTCCAGCAAATGCAGCACCAGATACCGTTGTTGATTTTGATTTAACCCTGCAAGCACAAAACGACTCGTCCCGTTTGGACATCAAGACCATCTCGATATCCGCATCCATGTTGAGCGAAGCCAGTGTCGCCCTAACCAACACGGATTCAACCGAAAAACAGTATGTCGAGGCAGGTTCGCAAGTTGTACTGAGATACACTATTTGGAACAATGCATCGCGCCAAGACATTTTCACGATGCGGGCTGATGTCGCCAATGAAGGCACCTGGACGGTACACCAGCCCAGTCAGCCTGACGCCGTTCTGAATCCTGGCAAAAGCACGACATTTGAGGTGGTCATCGATGTCCCAGAAAATGCGCAAGCCAACGACCGTGGCCCAACCATTACGCCTGTGATCGAATCAAAAAGGAGTCTCATGGAAATCCAAGGAGAACCATACGATGGCTTGCGAGTCCTGACAACTCACGATGTCCAAATGAGTTCAGTCTCATCGCCAACCAAACTCACACCAGGCATCCCCAACGAAATCATCGTACGTATCACCAACAACGGGAATGGACCAACCGACGTCAATGTGGCCCCTGAAGACCTACCTTCAACATGGGACTGGTGGTTATCCATGGATGGAGAGAACCTCTCTGGACCGATAGCACTCAGTGTTTCTTACGACCTCGAGCATGAGAAGGACATCAGTATGTGGATACTTCTACCGATGACTGAAGCCGCTGGTGAATTGCACACACTCCAATTGGGTGCACATCACGTCGGCGAAGGACAGGACCTCCAACCGAGTGACAATACGATTGAACTTGTTATGTCTACAGATTCAATCCGAATTCCATCGATTGAACTGAGCGATCAATCGGAGTCAACTATGGCTGGAGGTGGCATGTTCGCGCAAGCCCGTCTAACGAACACAGGAAATGCCGTAGAAACCAGGCTGTCTGTCAAAGCAACCGTCTCATCCTCTCCTCCACTCCCAGGTTTGTTGACCTTCTTTACTGTGGATGGTGGCGACCGTACGGTTGCCAGTGAAGTGCCATTGATGGTGCCTGCTGGAGGGGGATTAGACCTCCGATTGGATGTGCTAATTCCTGATAACGCTCCACTAAACACCCGCTTCGTGCTTCGGTTTGACATCATCGGGGTCGTTGACGAGAACGACCTCCCCCAATCAATGACCGTTGAAGCCCTCGTGATGCTCAACCAACAACGGAGTGTCATTCTCGAGCCTGGCCTCATGCAAGCAGGGCCAATCCCACACGGCACCTCAGCCATGATTCAAATCAACCAAACCTCAACCTCAACGATGAATGAGAACACGGTGGTCACCCTTTCTGGGGAGGAAGGATGGCAAATTAGCTGTGATAAGCGCCTCGTGAATGCATCGGGCGTGAATGTCGCCTTCCCACCAGGCCATCTGACGCCACAATCCAACCAATTGCGATGTGAGGTGCTCAAAATGTCGGGGCCACTCGAAGGAGAATTGAACATAGAGGCAACGACGGTCGATGGTTTTCTGCGGTCAACGCATGTTCTCGAGATCTCGTTTGAAGCCCCCCCCGCCGAGGAAACGATGTCCGCAACCACCCTCATCGGCGGTGGCATTGGTGCACTGGTGTTCGTCGCTGGCCTGCTTTTCATCCTCCGAGGTCGTGCAAACGATGAGGACGTTCCTGAATCAGCCGACATGAGGCAACAAGGCCCACCGGTAAGTGAAAGCACCAACGAAAAGGTCGTGCCCAACGTAGATACTGCTGTACCTTTACAGGCTGGACCGCCAGCATCAACTGGACCACCTGTATCCACCACACCATCCATGACTGCAGGTCCACCTTTACCAGAGGGTGGGCTACCGGCCGGCTGGACACAAGAACAGTGGGAATACTACGGTCAACAATACCTTGATGGAACCCTTTGATGACCGAAGGGCGTGGACACCTATCCTCCGGCATGGTACGGCTTGTGGTTTGTTGTCGCTGCTTGTGGGGTAGGAACATGGTATCTTCGCCATTTCACTCAACGGGTTCAGGCAACGCGAACCGTTGCACTTCTTGGCACGGCATCGATGTTGACCCTGCTCGTGTGGACGTGGGTTGAATTTTGAGGGTGAGGCCATGGTGGAGATTGCTGGCAAGGAAGACCACCCACTGGTGGACCAATACCCTTGCAGAACCCCAGTGTGGTGGGCAAGAACGGGTGAGGTCAACAAGGACCCTGCCCTACGAGGGGTAAGCGGAAGGCGGATTGTGTTGAGGATTCCCAAACAATTTGGGCGAATAGAAGGAAAAATTGCATCTCTCCTCCGAGCACCCTCTGAATTGCGTCGGCCGTTGGATGAAATGAACAGCATGCTATGGGAATTGGCGGATGGGAGTCGAACATTTGGCGAGATTTGCGATACGATGAACGAAGTGTTTCAAGAAGAAATTGCACCCGTTATGCAACGTACGGCCGCTGCCATTCAGCAACTGAAAAACAACAACCTCATGCTCGTTCTGGAGACGCCTCTCGACGCTCGCTGGTTCATCGGACCAGGACAGACACCCGAACATCAAACGCTGGATGACCTACCAGCAGACCACGCGTATGATTGGACGCCAATGAAGAACGAAGCACCTTAGTCGCTCGATGCGGGTTGGGTATCCAACGGCTCCCAGACCAATCGCAAACCAAGACCATCGCTGCGCTTATCTCGGTCAGCAAAGGAGCGTGCGCCACAACGCGTCGAATCGCTCTCCGTGAACCATGCGCCACCTCGAACGACATATTTGCGAGCATCATGAACAACCATCGGAGATTGGTTGCGACCGCCTGCATATGATTTCACCCAATGATCAGCACACCATTCTTGAATGAGTCCGTTCATATCAAAAAAGCCCCAAGGATTCGCTTTCTTCAACCCAACCTCACGCGTTGTGCCTCCTGAATTCCCTGCATGCCAGCCGTGTTCATCCAATTCTACATCTTTGTCGCCAAAGGACCAACGTCCATGCATCCCCGCTCTTGAAGCGTATTCCCATTCTGCCTCAGATGGTAAACGCCAACGCCCAACCAATCCGAGGTACATGACATCAGAATCTCGCTGATTCAATCGGGCGAGAAAGAGGGTGACATCGTCCATGTTGATGTTTTCCACAGGGCGAAGACCAGCACTCCAACCTTCTTGAAATTTGGACGGATTTTCACCCATCACATCGTGCCAAAAAGATTGGGTGACGTTGCGTTCACCGAGAAAAAAGGGTCGGGTGATCTCCACAAGACATGCGGGTTGTTCGTTGGGGTTCCCCTTACCGGTTCCATCACCCATCTGGAATGATCCCGGTTGCACTAACCTATACGAGGAACCGTACGCATCTGAAAAAAAAGGTGTGGATGGGGACGACGCCATGCTCATGCACTCATTTTCTTTGATGCGGAGAGGACGGCCTCAACGAGGTTCGAAAGCCGTTCCTGCAGAGATTCATCCACGAGATGTCCGTCCTCGTCAAAGGCTTCTTTGACATGGCCAATTGCCAATTGCTCCGGAACTGGCCAACCGTGCAACCAGCGTAAAGCAATACGCATGTGGTTGAGGGTGTTCGAATTGGTGACGCCTCCAAGCGTGGACATCAAGCCGAAAACCTTGCCACCCACATGCTTGTCGTACATCCAGTCCATGGTGTTCTTCATGACACCAGACATCGTGCCGTGGTATTCGGGAGATGAGAGGAAAAAGGCATCACACGACTCAAGGAGAGTTTGGAATTCTTTCACGTTCGGATGCGCCCAGCATCCTTCTTCACCAACGAGTGGCAGTGGTTTTTCTGCTAGGTCCCAGAAGACGACTTCCGCCCCTTTGGCTTCAGCCATCCCCAATGCGGCGTTCACCAGCATACCAGATTTTGAGGTAGAACGGTATTCGCCGGCAAGGCCCAATATTTTGATACAGTCATCGCCCATGGTGATTCCAATCCTCAACGGCCCTTGAATGTAAGGATTCATCCCATGGTCAAGAAAAAGCAATGCTTATGCATGCATCGTGGTTGGTCGCAAACCGGTGATGGCATGTCGGGCGCGGAAGACGAAATCCACGATGTCTCGGATGAGGTAGCCGACGGTGTTGATGACATCGCTTTGGCCTCGGTCAAGGATGCCCTTGATGCGGTAGAAAATGAAGAACAACAAGTAGAATCAACCCCCGAGGAATCTCCTTCCACAACCCCTCGGAACGTCATCCCGGAACTTGAGGATGTAGAAGACCCGGAGGAAATGGTAGAGGTCCTTTTGACCGTTGGAGAGGAACGCAGTCGTCGCAACGATGTGAAGGGAGCGCTTGCAGCCTTCAACAAGGCGATTGCACTCGACCCTTCATGCGATATGGCGTGGTTCAACCGCGGCGTCCTTCTTGAGGCCCAACAAGACGCACGGGGAGCGCGCCAATCGTTCCAGATTTGCCTTGACCTCAACGAGGACCACGCACCTGCCACGGCCAACTTGGCTATTCTGCTTGAGCGAATTGGTGACCTCGAAGGAGCGTATGAAACCGCTGAAAAAGCGCTTGGTTTCTTCCCCGGCCATCCTGCGCTCGTTCAACTCAAAGAACGATGCAAGAACAGCGGGATTTCTGTCGCCATGGAAGCCATGCAACCTTCGATTGAAGTGACGCAAGAAGTCGACATGCAGATGGTGGAAGAGATTGCCGAAGAAGCTGGCATTGAAGATCCCGAGATGCTGTTGCAGGAAGCTGTTCATCACGACCACGACGAAGATCAGACGCTGACGGTAGAAGAATTGCAGAGTGCGGCTGAGGTTGTTGTTGCCCAACAGGAAGTCATGCAGGATGTAGCACCGGAACCCGAACCGGTGGATGAGCCTGAGCCCGAACCAGAACCCGCAATTGACATTGACTCACTCGTCGAAGATGCGACTGCACTCATTAAAGATGGCAATCCAAAAGATGCTTTGGCCCTCTTGAAGCCCCATCTCAAAACCATCGGCGCACAACACGCTGGCGCTTGGCGTATTGCAGGAGGTGCTATGGCGAGATTGGACCTAGATAACCACGCCATCGCCGCCATGACGCATGCACAGAATCTTGAGCCAAGTCATGCCCCAGGTTGGTTTAATTTGGGCTCTGTTCAACAACGCTCCGGTATGGCACAAGAAGCCATCAACAGTTACCAACGTTCACTTGAGGCCGACGAAAACTACGGGAAGGCCGCTGAAAAATGGGCATCTCTTGCAAAAGATGAGGGGTTGATTGAAGCCTACATGGGTGCCGCACGTACGCTCATCACCATAGATGAATCGCATCCAATTAAATCGGAATACATCAGCATGCTCCTCCAGCTCGCCCAAGGTGAAAGTGACATCATGGACCAAGTCGCAGGACTACCACCCACCCTTCCAGCAGGCCCCGAGATGGCCCGTGAAGCACTGGATTTAATGGGGGATGAAACGACGCCTGAGCGGGCTACAGCCCTTTCGCTAAGTCAGCAACACAGCGATGCAGTCTTGATGTGGAAGGCCTTGATTCAGCAAGACCAAAACGAGCCTGCCCACTGGACGGGGTTGGCTCGTTCACTCGAACAGGCTGGGGATTATGAGACGGCAGAGAAGTGCCATGCAAAAGCCACCAGCATGGGTGCGACTCCCGCTCCAGTCCCCGAAGAAACCCTCTCCGTTGCACCGGAGCCAGAACCTGTGAATGTCCTTGGAACTGAAACAGCAGAAACCCACGTTTCCGAACCGTCTGAGGTGCTTGTTTCAGAACCGATTCAATCCCTGCCCGACTTGGACCCTGTTCCTGAACCGGTCGAAGTCGCACCCGCCGTTGAATCGGCATCGCCTGCCATGGATGCAGCCATGCTTTTGGCACCGGTTGAACCTCAACAAAAAGTGGTGGAAGCAACGCCCCAACCCGAAGTCGACCTTGCGAAAGCGGCGTTGGATGCAGCGCAAACTGTTGCTGTCAACACGCCGCAAACGACCACGAGCAACGCCATATCCAACCAAGATGTTGCCTGGTTCAATCAAGGCGTGCAGTTGATTGAGGACAAAAAATACAAAGAAGCACTCTCGTGTTTTGACCGAGCACTCCCTGCTTTTGCAGGCGATGACGCCATGATTATCCGTATTCTCAATAACCGAGGGAACGCCTATTACTTCCTCGAAGAATATCCGAAGTGTGTTGAATCCTACCACCAAGCCATGTTGATTCGTCCGACAGAAGTTCGTGGAGAGACGCTGTACAACATGGGAACGGCCTATGCTGAAATGGAGCGATACAAGGACGCCGTCAAGTGCTTTGAGCAAGCCATCCCACGTGGACTGAGCGATGAGGCCAAACGTCGTGCGAAAGATCAGATTCGTCGGTGCAACATTTTGCAAAAGGCCATGGATAAAAAGCGAAAGAAGCGATGAATACTGAACTCCCGCGGTCAAGTTCAAAAACGGTGAGGGAGTGGGAACATCATGGACTGCGGCACCTGCGAATCGGCAACGCCTCTGGAAGTGCACCGACCTGATGAGGTGGATGTGGAACTGACGCTTACTGAGAAAGCCACCACCATGTTGGAAGATGCTTTTGGCGACGACCGAAGTCATGCTCTCCTCGTCGGTGTTCTCAGTGGAGGATGTTCAGGCTACATGTACGACCTTCAAATCGTAGAATCAACCGATACGCCTTGCCAAGAACTGAACATCAACGGCTTCCGCGTCCTCGTCCCATCCGCCTCAAGTCATTTGTTGAACGGTATTGAGATCGATTATGTAGACCGGCTCATGGGTGGTGGATTCAAAATCAACAACCCCAATGCGAGTTCTTCTTGTGGATGTGGCGAATCGTTCTCTTGAGGGCAATCCATGGGATTGGTACGTCATGAGGCATCCATCCTTTTGCTTCAAGGCAAGGGACTTCTCGCCTTTTTGGATGGCCTTTCCACCAACCATGTCGATGGACCCTGCACCACAGTCTTCACAACACGTGCGGCTAAAATCATCGATGTTTGTGACATTGTCCCTGTTGGCGAGCATGTCGCAATTGTGGGCCATGCAATGAACAAAAACGTACTCGCTGCTCACCTCGCTGAACGTATTCTCGGCCAATCAATCACCATCACGGACATCAGTGACCTCAATGATGTCTTCATCGATGTTGGCGATTCGGAAATTCCACCAGATGCAACAGTGCACGACTCATTTTTTGGAAAGATGTTCATCGTGCCCATCAAACACAATTGGCAAGCGACATGGGCCATGGAACAATGGAATGAACACCGTATCACGAACCTCATCCCCTATCATGGTCATGAAATAACGGACTCCCATCATCCCTTGGCTTGTGGACTCGAACCGCTCGTTCATCCCCAAAAGGGATGCTATGTGGGCCAAGAGGTGCTCACGCGGATGCGAAGCCGTGGAAAACAAGGACACCAACTCGTTGTGCGGCCAAATCCAGTGGAAAAACCGACAACCCAAGGCAAGGAACGCAGCCTTTGCATCGTCCGTACTCAATAGCCAAGGACATCTTTGAGTTGACCTTTGTAAAACTCACCAGACCCCTGAAGGGATCCGAGTTCCTCATCGGTTAAATCCAACTCAAAAATTTGCTCAACACCGTTGGAACCGATGATGCAAGGAACACCGATGTAAACATCACTCAATCCGTATTGTCCTGTGAGCAGACATGATGCTGGAAGCAACCTTCGGCGGTCATTCAACACCGATTCAGCCATGACTGCGGCTGCCGAACCCGGGGCGTAAAAAGCAGACCCTCGCTCCAAGAGTTTGACAATTTCCCCTCCACCGCTGGCGGTTCGTGCGCTGATGGCATCAATGCGATCTTGGCTCATTAACTGGGTGATGGGGATGCCACCAACCGTCGTGTATCGAGGCAAGGGGACCATAGTGTCCCCGTGCCCCCCAAGTACCATTGGCGAAACATCTTCTTCAGCACAATTCAGTTCCAAGGCAATGAAGTGAGCCATTCTTGCACTGTCGAGAACACCAGCTTGTCCGATGACGCGTTCGGGTGGGAATCCTGTGACCTGCTGCATATGGTATGTCATCAAATCCAGTGGATTAGTGACGACGATGACAACAGCATCCGGTGCGTGATCTTTGATCCCAGCCCCGACCTGGGAGACGATATCGGCGTTTTTTCCAATCAAATCTTCTCTCGTCATGCCGGGCTGACGGGGAAAGCCAGAGGTCACAACAACAACCTCTGATCCGGCGATGTCCTTGTAATCGGCTGTACCCGTGATGGTTCCGTTGTAGTTTAGCACGTTGGCATTTTGCGACATGTCAAGCGCCTTGCCCTTGGCAAATCCTTCGTAGATGTCGAGAAGAACAATGTCGGCGATTTTCATTTGAGCGAGAACAAAAGCACATGTTGCTCCAACATTCCCTGCTCCAATCACCGCAATTTTTCGTCGACCGCTCACCATGGTGTTCACCTTACACCAAGAACCTGCTCCGGCCAGTCCATAAGTCCAATGGTGGGAGATTTTCAACAAGCCCTCCGGAGTCCACGGCGAAAGCGCTGCAGTGAATCAAAGCGTGGCATCTAAAAACCTCCTTCATGTGGACGATTTGCACCTACCCTTTCGGTGGTGCAATCGGCAGGTGATTGGATGAAACTTGGTGTCCCTAAAGAGCCCGAAGGTGAAACTCGAGTTGGTATTGTCCCTTCGAGCATGAAGAAGCTCTCGAGAGCCGGTTTTGAGGTCTTCATTGAATCCGGCGCAGGCCTCGCAGCCAATTACCACGATGCAGAGTATGAGGCGGCAGGGGCATCCATTGTCTCCCGTGAAGAAGCGCTTGGTTGTGAGAACATCGTGTGCATCCGATTCCCCGGTGTTGATGGCATCGCTGCAGGTACAAACCTCGCTTGTGTATCCGACCCGTTCCGCCACCCAGAATACGTCAAGTCCTGCATGGACGCCAACATTACGCTGCTCTCCATGGACATGATTCCTCGTCGCCTATCACGTGCACAATCGATGGATGTTAACTCAAGCCAAGACAACCTGGCTGGATACAAAGCGGT
>CALGEM010000112.1 GCA_937881505.1 uncultured euryarchaeote | reverse complement strand
AATCATATCTTGATGCTCTAAAAGAATATCTTAACGGACCACTTTCATCTGTAACTTCATAACCATTCTGTTCAAGCCACCAAATGATGTTGGAACGACCGGACATGTGCCCAATTCGAATGACTTGCTTGAGTCCAAAATCACCGGCAGGCACACCGGAATAAACACGGTCAGCAAGCCAATCGTCGCCTTTTCGCATGGCCTTGATGACAGCAGAGGCGTGCACGCCCGTGCCCGTTTCAAAGGCGTCCTCGCCAAACACCGGGTAGTTTCGGGGTAGCGGGACTTCGATGTATTCGTTGGCTTTCTGCATGTACGTGTCGAGCAAGGTCAAGTCATTGTCAATGACACCCATGAGTTTGAGATTCACCAGCGTTTGGTCAAGCGGCGCATTACCCGCACGCTCGCCCACACCCAGGGCTGTTCCGTGAATGACATCCGCACCTGCTTCAACAGCAGCGATGTTGTTGGCTACACCTAGGCCACGGTCTTGGTGACCGTGCCAATTGACCTCAATGTCTCGGCGCTGATATCCAGCGTCCTTGATGACCTCTTCGTCGATGAAGGCGAGGAGTTTCTTGACGCCGTTTGGCGTGACGTGTCCGCAGGTGTCGCAGACGCAAAGACGGCGAACACCAAGTTCCATGGCTCGCTGGTAAATCATTTTCACATCCTCAGGATTTGAGCGAGTGGTGTCTTCGGTCACGAACATGACCGGTACATCGTTTTCCACAGCAAAGGAGACCGCTTTTTCCATGGTGGTCATGAGTTTCTCCATCGTCCAACCTTCGGTGTACTGTCGAATCGGGCTGGTACCGAGGAAGGCGGAGGCTTGGATTTCCATCTCATGCTTGGCCTGCATTTCAACCAGCGGCTCGATATCGCCCATGAGGGTCCGAACAGCCGCTCCGGGTCGAATGGCGTAGTCGTTTTCACGAATGTGTGTGAGCATGGCGTCGATGTGGGACCGGTGGAACGGCCCGGCTCCTGGCAGACCCAAGTCAACCTTCTGTAGCCCGAGTTTTTCCATGTAGCTGAGCAACTCAATTTTTTGCTCGATGGTTGGGTTGCGTGCACTGGGGCTTTGCAGTCCATCTCTTAGAGTTTCATCGTCAAACCAAACACCATGCGGGTGGTTGGATGCATCGCGCTTGAAGTCGTATTCGACCGTGTTCCAATCGTAAATCAAAGAACGCTCGTCCATCAATCTCACCGCCGGAGTGAAGACCCCCAGCACGCTTGAGAACATGCCTTCCCGTTTGAATGCGTCGCTTCCGGCTCCTGCAGAGGGTGGGCCGCTTTACCGCATCAACCGTGTTTTCACTCTTCTTCGCCAAGCACTGCATCCTCTTCCGCTTCTTCATCATCAACATCGAGAAGCGAGGCTGAAACGCGGGACGAGAAAATGATCTCATCGGTGAAGCCACCCTTTTCCTTGTTCCGAAGCTCCATCACCCGGGTACCACGAGTGGATTTTCCACTGGTTTCCTTGGTTTGAGAGACTCGAATTCGAATCATCATGCCCGACTTGGTCAACAAGAAGAGATGGTCGTTGATGTCAGGTATGGTTCGCACGCTGATGATTGAGTCGCTGTGCTCTTCGTCCAATTTCATCGTTCGAACACCCTTAGCGCCGGGCTTCGTTCGGCGGTATCCATCGGTCACCATCTTGGGTGAGCCATCATCCTCGACCTTGAGATTGCCTTCGGCGTCCGTGTCCTGCTTCTTTTCCGCCGTTCCCAAACGACTTCGCTTGGCCATCCCGTACTTCGAGATGGTCAGAATGTGCTCATCTGCGCTCAGCATCGCCACCATACCGGCCACGACACCGCCACCAGAGCCTTTTCTATCGCCCACCTTAATGCCGTACACACCACCGGAAACGCGACCAGAGGCCCGAATATCACCACAGTTAAACCGCGAAGCATAGCCAGCTGTTGAGATCATGACAATGTCGTGCTCATTGGTCGCCGAGCGAACGTTGACCAGTGAATCGCCCTCAATCTTGAATCGGAGGGCGTATTTTCCATTACGGTTGATACGAACATACTCCGATAGAGCGGTTTTCTTGATCAGGCCAAGACGTGTTGCAAACAGCAGATAGTGGTCATCCGGTTCCTCGAGCAATTCTCTTGAGAGGGGGAGAATGCTGACAATGTTCTCGTCTTCACGAAGGCTTTCCAAGAGATTGCGAATATGGCTGCCACGTGATTGCCGACTACCCAAGGGCGTTTCCCAAGCTTTGAGGCCGTAAACACGGCCCTGGTCGGTAAAGATGAGCAAGCGGTCCTTGCTGAAACACGCCGTGATGAGTTGGGGTGTGTCTTCGCTCTTGGTGGTGACGCCCTTGAGCCCACGACCGCCTCTGTTCTGCGTTCGGAAGGTCTCAACAGGTGTATGCCGGACATAGTTATCCTCGCTAAGGGTGATAACGATCGCTCGCTCTTCAATGAGGTCCTCTCGGTCCATGGAAAGCGGCATGGGGTCGATGAAGGAACGGCGTTCATCGCCGTGGCGGTCAACCACTTCAGCCAGTTCTTCTTTCAAAATCGTCAGGCGGCGAGGCCGTGATGCGAGGATATCCTCAAGGTCGGCGATGACGAGTTTCAATTCCTCGTGCTCGTCCTGAACCTTGGAAACATCCAAGCGACTCAGTTGGTAAAGACGACGCTCAGCGATGGCTTTGGCTTGCGCTTCGCTGAAGTCAAAGGGCGAGATTCCTGCCATGGTTTCGTCGCCTCGAAGAACGGCTTCGAATTGTTCGCGACTGGCGCTTGCCTTGCCCACGGCCACAACATCGTCAATTCGGTCTTGAGCCTTCACAAGACCTTCAAGGATGTGAGCACGAGCCTGTGCTTTCTGCAAATCAAACGCAGCACGTCGTTCCACCACCGATTCCCGATGAGAGACATAGGTGTGAATCATGGTTGAGAGGTTGAGCAAAACTGGACGACCGTCCAAGATACCCATCATGTTGGCCGAATAGGATTCTTGGAGACGACTGGACTTGAACAACTGGTTGAGCACAGCGTGTGGGTCGGCGTTGTTTTTGACCTCGATGACGACTCGGATGCCTTCTTTTGATGATTCATCTCGGATGTCTCGAATACCGATGACGACCTCTTTGTTCACGAGGTCGGCAATCTGAACGAGCATATCGGCCTTTTTGACCTGGTATGGAATTTCATGCACCACGATTCGCTTGCCCTTCTCATCATCAAAGACCTCGCACTTTGCACGCACGTGGAACCGTCCTTTGCCCGTAGCGTACATATCGACGATACCGTCAATGCCGTGGATGGATGCGCCGGTGGGGAAGTCCGGACCTTTTACGTGTTGCATGTATTCTTCTATAGAGATACTGGGCATGCCTTCAGCGCCCGTTTCAAGGATGGTATCGACGTGAAGGTTGACCGCACCCGCCACCTCCGTGAGGTTGTGGGGCGGAATACGCGTGGCCATACCGACCGCAATACCGTCGCTGCCGTTGAGCAATAAGTTGGGGAGCCGTGCTGGCAAAACAGAAGGTTCCTGTTCGGAATCATCGAAGTTGGGTTGGAAATCAACGGTGCTCTTGTTGATGTCGTCAAGCATGTGCTTGGCAATCCGGTCCAAGCGACTTTCGGTGTACCGCATAGCGGCCGGTGGGTCGCCGTCAATGGAACCGAAGTTACCTTGGCCGTCAACGAGAGGATAACGCAAGGAAAATTCCTGAGCCATACGGACCATGGTGTCGTAAATTGACTGGTCGCCGTGCGGGTGGTATTTACCCATGACTTCACCCACGGAACGGGCGGATTTGCTGAACTTTTTATCAGCCGTGTGGCCGCCTTCGAACATGCCGTAGAGCACGCGACGGTGGACGGGTTTGAGGCCGTCCCTTGCATCAGGTAAGGCTCGCCCAATGATGACGGACATAGCGTAATTGATGTACGAATTCTTCATTTCCGTGTTCAAAGAATGGTTCAGGATGATTTCACCTGGACCTGCGTCGCCTTCGTCGCCTTGTTGTGTTTCGTCTTCAGATGTCAAGGTTGGTCCCCTCCTTTGCGTGTCGCTCGATAAAGGCCCGACGTTCGGGGACGTCTTCGCCCATGAGGGTCTCAAACATGCGGTCGGTTTCCTCCGCTTCCTTCACCGTCACCTTGAGCATCGTGCGAGTTTCGGGATTCATGGTGGTCTCCCAAAGCTGTTCAGGATTCATTTCACCAAGACCTTTGTAGCGCTGAACGCCGATCTTGGCTGCGGGATTGTCGCCTCTGAGCTCATCGATGATCGCATCTCGCTCCTCATCGCTGAACGCATAGCGGTTGATTTTGCCCTTGCTCAACTGGTAGAGCGGAGGGTGCGCGATGTAGACGTGGCCTTTCTCAATGGCCGGTCGCATGAAACGCCACAAGAAGGTCAGCATCAGGGTTCGAATGTGAGCGCCGTCAACGTCAGCGTCCGTCATGATGATGAGTTTGTTATAGCGCAATTTTTCGGTGTTAAAGGCGCCCTCATCGTCTTCATTATTGCCCACGCCTGCGCCGAAGGCACGAATCATGGTTTGGATTTCGTTGTTCTGAAAGACCTTGGCAACGTTGTGCATTTGACGCTCTACGTTGAGGATTTTTCCTCGAAGCGGCAAGATGGCTTGTGTGCGTCGGTCTCGCCCAGTCTTGGCAGAGCCGCCTGCAGAGTCGCCCTCAACGAGGTAAATTTCGCACTCCTCTGGCTTTCGCGATTGGCAATCAGCGAGTTTACCTGGCAGACCGCCCCCCTCGAGGACACCCTTTCTGCGGGTCAAATCACGTGCTTTACGGGCCGCTTCACGTGCCTTTGATGCCAAAACAGCCTTGTCAACGATGAGTTTTCCAACGGATGGATTTTCTTCAAAGAACTCGTTCAGTTTCTCATAGACGACCGTTTGAACAATGCCGGCAACCTCGCTGCTGACCAGTTTATCTTTTGTCTGGGAGGAAAAGGATGGGTCGGGGTGCTTGACGCTCACGATGGCGACGAGTCCCTCTCGGACGTCATCGCCAGAAAGGCCGTCGTTTTTCAGCAAATTTTTCTTCTTTGCATAGCCGTTAATGCAGCTGGTCAAGGCACCTCGTAGACCGGACATGTGCGTCCCGCCATCCTTGTTGCGAATGATGTTGGTGTAGCACTGGATGCTTTCGCTGAAGGCATCGGACCACTGAAGTGCGAGTTCAACGGTGACTGGGCCTTTCTCAATCTCTTTCTCGCCAGCGATGAGGATGGGGTCGGGGTGGAGCGTTTCCCTGCGTGCATTGAGTTGCTTAACGAATTCGGAAATTCCACCTTCATAGTGGTGTTCAACCTGATGTGCTTCGTCCCCTCGCTCGTCAGTGATGACGATTCGAAGACCTGCGTTCAAGAACGATGTTTCCTTCAGCCTGCTATCGATTTGGTCAAAATCAAATTCAATGATGTTGGTGAAAATGGACAGGTCGGGCTTGAAGGTGATGGTAGTGCCAGTATCGTCGCACGTCCCAATGGCCTCGAGGTCCGAGACTCGGACGCCCGCCTCAAAACGCTGCTTGTAGACGGTGCCATCGCGATGAATCACCACTTCCATCCATTCAGAGACAGCGTTCACGGCCGAAACGCCAACGCCGTGCAAACCACCGCTCACCTTGTAGGAGCTGTTGTCGAACTTGCCACCTGCGTGGAGTTTTGTCATGATGACTTCGGCCGCTGAAATGCCGAATTCGTCGTGCTGGTCCACGGGGATGCCGCGGCCATAATCTCGCACGGAGAGCGAATGATCGGGGTGCAACACGACCTCCACAGTATCGTTGAATCCGGCCAGGTGTTCATCGACGGAGTTGTCGACAACTTCCCATATGCAGTGGTGCAGAGCAGAGCCGTCGTGCGGGTCGCCAAGGTACATTCCGGGTCGTTTTCGGACGGCCTCAAGGCCTTCGAGAACTTGGATGCTGCCAGCGTCGTAATCTTCGCTCATGAATTCACCTTCATTTTGGTCGGAAACAGCGTGCTGCGGCTCGTTTTTGAAACGCAAACTTGCCTTTTTCCTCCCCTAATATCCACTGCTCGTTACGGGGTATAAAGATACCCCAAATCACAACTCAAAAACGAGGTATTGCGGACCATTTTCTACGCTCCATGACCCCACACAACGAGGTCTTCTTCTACCTCGCAAAAACAGGTTTCCTCACGAGCGAAAATAAGAGTTCGGCTAAGGAACCTCGTTGCATCCCGATGCGTGAGCGTTAAGAAGAGGGCACAAATGGAGCGGTCATGGCTGACCCAAAAGTGTGCGTCTCGCTGGAAGGCACGACCGTGAAAGAAATGGCAGATGAAGCCGCACGAGCCAATTTGGCCGGTGCTGATTTTGTCGAAGTCCGGTTTGACCGTTTGTACCTCAAGAAACCTGACGCAGAACCAGTGGAAGACGAAAACGGCGAGGTCAAACACGTCATGCCTCCCGACAACGAGTGGCCGGTTCGAGACATGGACAGCATTGATGTTGATGAGTCCATTCAAAGCCTGAAAGAGAGCATTCCTCTCCCAGTTATTTTCACGGTTCGCCCCAAGGAAGAGGGCGGCCACTACCCCGGTGATGAAGGTCAGCGAATCACTGTTCTTGAGAAGGCCATTGCCTCTGGCGTCAATTCCATTGACCTTGAGCTCTCCATTGAGGAGGGAGCACGCTCTTCTCTCGTAGAGAAGGCGACGACCGGCAAGGTCAGGATCATCTCCTCCATCCACAACACAACAACCACACCCAGTGCTGACGAATTGGTGGGCATGGTCAATGACAACGCCAGGGAAGGTGAAATTTTCAAGTTCTGCGGCACGGTGAACGACCACCAAGATGCCTTGCAAATCGTTGAAGCCAGCCACGAACTCAAGACCTCATCTCATGCCTACTCCATGATGGCGCTTGGCAACGGCGGCGACTGGGCACGGCTTCACGCCCCTGTTTTGGGCCAGTCCCTTGTCTACGCCACCTTGCGTTCGGAGTTCAAACTTTCAAACAAAGGACTCGTGAACATTCGAGACCTCAAGAACGCCTGGACACTCATGGAATACTGATGTCGTCTTCGGCCTCAGACTTCGCCTCTTGTTCAAGGAACGGAACAGATGTCTGTTGCGTGGCGGTCCCTTCGCCCAAGCCAGCTTCCATGTAGCGTTTGTTCAACACGACCGGGACGACGATAACAGCAGCCAAAGCGACAAAGAGGGTGAGTGGCACGGTCCAAGGCGGAAGAAGCGCCGTACGTTCAACCGGAATAACGGTGACATCAGCGACCAGAACACCGTTGGTTGGCCCAGCATCGCCATCGTTGGTGTTGTCCCATGCATCGATGACCAAGTAGAAATCTTGCCACTCTGAACCACCAAAGAGGGAATTGTACACCTCAGGACCGTCCATGGCGATGGAAAAGGTCGCTTGTTGGGTGGACTCGTATTGGTGAACATCCCGGTAACTTTGCCAACCAAGCGGGTTGAAACTTCGCCACTCGGGCGGAACATCGCTCAAGAGGTCAGAATCACCCCCGGCAACATCCCAATCTTGCCACCACCATCCCCCGTGCATCATTCGATAGACCTCCTCGTAGGAATTGTACTGAGCGGTCGTCATGAGGTAAACATCCGCTTGAACCGGTACCGTTTGATTGTCGACCAGTTCATACAGCGAAACGCAGAATGTGGTTCGGTGGGCACTTGAAAGGTTGAAACGCAGCATTCCCGAACTGTCGTTGCCAATTTCCAAGGTGGCGTATTGCCCGGTAGTCAAGGGCTCGAGCACAGGCAACGGCCAAATTGGATTGTACATCCACTGTTCTTCGGGATGAAGCGCTGAGTCCCACTCATCGCCGTAGCCGCTTTGTTGCTTGGCGGCACCTTCGTCGTCATCTTCGTAGTAGATGTCTTCGTACATGTACGGTCCGACCCAGTTGGAAAACGGTACGAGGGCCAGGCGTTGAGCCGTGGTGTTCCAGTCGGGAAGGGCTGCTTCACCCTCGCAGGCAGATGCTGCCTGAACGGGTTGAACCGTACCCATTGAGGACGAGAACACTGCGGTGATGAGGATCAACAACATCGCCTTGCTGCTCAGTTGCATTCCGCCACCGAGTCCTTGTCGTTGCCGCCGGTTTTAGGACATTGCCTCAACGTCGTCGGAGTGGACGAACATAACCGCTGTCATCACTGCGCCGTTCTTCCTTTGACAATATCTTCGGTGCAGGCGGAGGCATGTGATGGTCCATACCAAGTAAGCCTCCTTGAGTTTCAACGTGTTCAATGTCCGTGTAGGTCTCGGCTGCTTCCTTGGCCTCCTCTTCAAGGGAAGAGGGTTCTCGCATGACCAACCAGCCGAGCACAAGTGCAACAACGATCAGAGCGATAAAAGTGGCCAATTCTGAGCCAGCATCGGCGAGCCAGGATTTCCACTCATCTGCGCTGAAATCAGACAGGGAAGGAGGTCCTTCTGGTTCTGGAACAACCTCAATGTCCTCGGTCAATGTATCGCATTGGCCCATGCCATCGCACACCTCGATGAGGACGGTGTAAAAGCCCGTGGCGTTCCATGTGTTGATGGTTCGCACCGATGAACCAGCGATGGGTGTCTTCCAGTCGTTCATCGGGTCGCCGTCTTCGTCGGTATCTGTTTCGATGTCAAAGTCCCATCGAACGGTGATTTGCGTCAAAATGGTCTGGTTGCGGTCGGTGATGGAGCCGTCGTTAACGTCATTGTCTCGGTAAATTTCCATCTCGTTGCCTGCTTCAGCGTCGAAGACATCAGCGTCAAAGGAGATGGAAGAACCGACGAAAATATTCTCTGGGACATAAATTTCGTTGGCCGTCGGTGGATGGTCAACGATGACCGTGAAGGTCTCTCGGGAAACATCGCCTGTTCCAAAGCCATCTCGGACGGTCAAGGACACCGTATAGGTTCCCGGCAGCGTGTAAGCGTGCCATGGCGTCGCTTCATGCACCAACGGTGTTGCATCACCGAAGTCCCAGGTGTATTGGACCAAACCGTTCCAGTCGGGAGATTCCGTTTCAAAAGGCACGTATTTGCCTTCGAACTGCCGATCGCCGTCTCGAGTCCCGGATGAATCGAAGTACAGCATTCGTTCAGGGGCGGTTACCACCGCACCGTCTTCGTTGAAGGTGTGGGACCAGTCATCTGGAACGGAGCCTTCGGGGAAGACCGAAGACGTAGTGATGGGTTCACCATCAAGGTAGCCATCAAGAATTCGAACTTGGATAATCGGGAGTGGGTTTGAAATCCGAACGGTCATGGTGCGGGGGAAGCTTTCCTCTCCGTCCTTGTCGGTGACCACCAAGGTCACGGTGTGGACACCGGGCGTGGTGAAGGTGTGCGTCACTTGCGGGCGGTCGCCAAACGTCCCATCGGAAAAGGTCCAATTCCAAACCTCAATGTCTGTTGAATCACCAACCGTGCCGTCGGGGTCGCTGCTGTCAAGGCCGTCGAAGACATAGGCCGTGTCGACTTCGCCGTCCTCTTCTCTGAAATCAATTTCCCGGGACCCTGTTGGCGAAAGCGTTCGGACATCGAAGGTTGCAACAGGCATTTGATTCAAGACCACGACAGTCAACACCGCCGTGGCTTGGCTACCATCGTCGTCCGTCACCGTCAATGACACCGTTTTGTTGCCGGGGACATCCCATGCAACAATTGGATTGCCTGCGTTGCTCGTTATCACCGAGAAATCGTCATTCCTCGTGGGCGTTCCCGTGCCCACACGGACACCGTCAGGGAAGGACCAGTCGTAGGTCAAAATCTCACCGTCATCGTCCACAAAGACATCAGGAAGGACCAAACTCGTGTAGGTCATTGTCGTCATCGTCTCGGCAAAAATTTGGACAGGAACTCGATTATTGATGTTGACTTGGATGGTTTTCACACCAGCGTTGATGCCGTCGGAGACCGTTAAGGTCAGGTTGAAGATGGCGCTTTCTCCGTTGATGTCATCCCATTCATGCTGTTGTGCATAGACGCCCTTTCCTCCACTCGCAGTCCCGTCACCCCAGTCCCATTGGAAGTCCAAGTGGTCAATCGGGACGTTGTCGATGGTTCGTCCTGCGGAGAAAAGGATGCGTTGACCGGTCAAGAGCGAGATGTTGTCCTCAATGACCACGTTGTTGACCGTGATGATGGGCATTGGTTCGGTATCATCGCTCACGTTGATGAGATGGACCTGAGTTTCCGACCATGTACCTCCGCGGTCTTGCACGCGGAGCGTGGCGTTGTAGGAGCCCACTTCGGTGTAGGAACGAAGCGGTGATTTCAGATTGGAAGAGCCGTTGTCTCCAAACACCCACGCATAAGCGGTTGGGGCGTCAAGGTAAGGCAAGCTGTTGTTGGACAACGAGAGGCCCCAGGCATCAAAGCCAGCCCCTTGGAACTGGATGTTCTCCCAAGTTTGGACCTCGGTAAGAGAAACGCTGCCGTTGGCCACTGGCTTCATGTTGCTGAGCATCTGCGGAGAGGTTTGCAGCGTGTCAACAACATCGCCAAGCATGTCTTTCATGACCATTTCAAAGGCGTATTGGTCGCCCAAAGGTGCGGTGAAATAGACTTGCCCGTCTACCGCCACGCCTCCACCAGCGGCGACACGGTCGGTGATGGTGTCAACGAGTTGTCCGCTGCTGTCTCGAACGTTGATTTCGACATCCAAGTCTTCGAAGAATGCGTTGGAAAGAACACCATAGTTGATGGCCACCGTATCGTCCATGCCATCTCCGTCGCGGTCGGAAAGAACGGTGTTGTTCAGCGAAAGTGTTGCAGGCGACGTGATGCGAGCAGCCTCGATGTCAACAATACCCTCTGGATAGGACGGTCCGCATGAGGTGTAGTCGCAATCCGCCACGGTTGAGGCGTACCATGTGATGACCCACACTTCGTCAGTCAAGTTTCCAAATCCAGGCACGAGTCCCGTGGCGACGTTGTTGGTAAAGTCGAGGTCAGTGACGCTCCACAGGCCGTCTGAAACGGCTTTTGTGACGATGACGCCGTCAAACTGGATTCTGTCGGCGGTCAATCGTAGTGTGAGCGGAGCAGGTGAAGCGCTGCCCGGCGTGAACTTGAACGAGCGAATGCCCCATCCTTCAAGGGTGTTGCCCGTGGAGGACCACGGCGTTGACCAGTCGCTGTTGATGTCGGTGGGCTGGGCTCGGCAGAAGGTTCCGCCACTGCATTGGGGATTGAGTTCCAAATTGGGATAGCCGTAGATTCCTTGGTCAGAGTCAAGGGTTGCTGCAATGCTGAAGTTCGCAAAAATCTCACCCATTGTTCTTCCGAGAAGACCGACTTGACCCGCTTGTGGAGAAAGGGCGAGGTTCTCAACGCCCCGTCCACCCGTAGCGGTGTCTTGGACGAGTTGACGAACAGCAGGTCCGCCGCCGAGGTGTTCGGCGAGATACATGGTGAACATGTAGCCTGCTCCATAATCGGCAATGCGTTGGTTCCACCAACGCACCGATTGTTCGGGAGCACCCGTCCAGGCGTTGACGTGTCCGGTCAAAGTGGAATCCGCTCCAAAGCAGAGGTAGATGGCGACATCGGCGTTTCCTTCATCGATCCAGAGATTTTCGTAGGGGTCGAGAGCGTTGTGCAACAGGTGTTCCAATTCGTGAGCGAGGATGGAACGCCCCCAAGAGAGCGTGATGTCAGCAAAGTCAACGAAAACCGCTTCTCTGGAGGAAGAAAAGGAGGGGGCGAAGTAACCGCCGGTATTGTAGGCGCCGTCGATATCGTAGATGACGATTTGGACCTGACAGTTGTTGTCAACGTCGGGGGGTGCAAGGCCACGGCCGTCTTGGTAATCCTTGCCGTAGTAGGTGGTCATGGTGGGGTAGATGGTTGAATCCCAGGTGCTTGCAAGATTGTTGAGAACCGTGGAGGACAAGGTGCGCCCGCTTTGGACGATGAACGCCACGGTGGTGGTGGTCTTTGCGACATAGGCAGAAATTGAGCCGCCTGAAATGGGGACGGTCAGGGTATCGCCCACAGAGTGCGGATTGCAAGCCCGGGCGCCTGAACGGCCCATTGAGGGTTCAATGACCATGTCGTCAACACCGGGACGGCCGGCGTCAATCCATGCTTGCCGCATGAACTGTGTGGCGGAGACTACGGGTTCATCTTCGTGAATAAACAAATACTCACTTCCATCACTGGGGTCGAAATTCTCGAGGTCACCGATAATCGTGCCACCGGCGTTGTAGGCCGGTGATGAAGAGGATTCTTCCCCCCCTTCGGCGGCCACGGAGAGCAACAAAGGGGCCGTGCTCGAGAAGAGCATGAGAAGGATGAAGGCGATGGCTGGACTGGAGCGTCGTTCCGACATATGAATCACCAAGAAGAATCGTAAGACTGATTCCCAATTTTACGAGACGAAAGGAGGTATTTAAGAGTCCGTGGTGGAGGCATCATCATGCATCGTGGGGTTTCGCCTCGAACGACATCTCGCACCGCTCTCTTCACGTGCCTCGCTATCGTGTTGGCCACCACCATGGTTCAGGGGACCTTGTCCACGGCCGAATCGTACCAAGGCATTGACCGCTGTGCATTGGTGGAGACCTTGCAATTCAACGGACAGGCAGCCAACGCCTCGGTTCAATGGCAAGTTGACCTCGGACCGCGCCTCCCTGGCAGCGAGGTATCCGCAAACTTTCGAGAGGCGATCACCGAGAATTTGACGGCCCTTGACTACGAAGTGAGCACCCAAGAACACCAGCGATACGACATGAATTTGACCAATCTGTTCGCAAAATGGAGCCCGGACGGCACGTCATCAGGCTTGCTGGTCCTCTCTGCGCATTACGACTCGAGGAACATCGCCGATCAGGACACCAACGAAAGCAACCGTTCGCAACCTGTCCCGGGTGCAAACGACGCCGCCAGCGGAGTGGCCGTCCTGCTCGAGCTTGCGAAACACATTCCATCCATGGGCCTTAACCACGACGTTATCTTGTTCTTCAACGATGCCGAGGACCAAGACCAGCAGTACACCCTGGGCGCAGAGGCTTGGGCCGAGAATTTGACCGAGGAAGAAGTGGCCTCCATCCACGCCTTTGTCTTGTTGGACATGGTGGGTGATGCCGACCTTCAACTGCACAACATCTTGCCGGGTAACGACACGCTGAAATCACGAGTTGTTGACCTCGCAACGGACCTCGGCATGGTCAACGGGACCGTCGACTGCAGTGGAGCGGCTGGTGAGGACATCGTGCAATACGATACGCTCGTGGGTGTTCTTGACGACCATGTCCACCCTCATGAACTCGGCATCCCGAGCATCGACATCATGGATACCACATACGGCGAGCCAAAACCCTACACCTTCGGAAGTTATTGGCACACTATGGAAGACACACCCGACAAAGTCAGCGCTGAATCACTGGGAGCAGTAGGGAGATTGGTTGAACTCGGCTTGCGGACTTACGCCTTTGTTGACATAGCAGAGGACCTTGACGGCGAGAACACAACAGAACCCACTGAATCCTCAAACAACACAGAATCCGAGGAAGATACGGGTTCCAAGAGCCTTGCTGCGTTGGCTGCTATTGGGTTGTTTTCTGTTTTGACATTGATTTTGGTCGTTGAGTGGAAGGGCAAACCCTGATGTAGGTACGCGGTGAGTAAGCAAAGAGGTATTATCCGCGCACGCACTGGCCGGAACAGGAGGGCCCCATGGACACCGAACGCGAACAGCGCATGGAAGCCCTTCGTGCGAGGGTGAAGGCGAAAAAAGAAGCTGCACTCGCCGGCGAGGCCGAGGAAGAACTCGTCGTCAGCACGGCCGAAATTGAATCGGCCACCGCTGAATCGGAGGATGAATGGTTCGCCATGATCGACCGAGACGCAGACCGGTGGAGAAACCTTGCAGCGGCACTCATCTTCATCGGCAGCCTTCTTGGCATCATGACCGGGGCCTTGATTCTCCAAGGCAACCCCTCTGAGCTGCTCAACACTTCGTTCTTTGCCGAAAGCGATGCCGTGGACATCTCCGGTACTGCGCTTGAAGACGTTGACGGTAATGGTGTGGAAAACGTGTCCGTTGAACTCCTTGATGCGACCACAAAAGCGGTCCTCAACAGCACCACCACCGATGCCTTTGGCTATTTTTCGATGAGTAATGTGCAGCAAGAAGTGCACATCATCGTGTTCTCCAAAGAGGGCTACACCACCGTGGAACGGACCTTTGTCCCCGATAACGTCGGCCTTGACCCCGTCACCATGAAGCCCGGAAACGGAACCAGGCAAGAGAGCGACGACCAATCAATTTCAGGGTGGACCCTTGACAACGCCGTCGGCCTCTCAACCGTCATCGGCATATTGACCATTGGCACGGCGTTGTTGGGCGTGCAATCCGCTGCTGAAATCCGTCGAGGAAAGCACTACCGACGAAGCCAATACTTGGCCGCAGGTGCTCTCTTCAGTCGTGGCCTCATCATCGTCGGACCGGCGCTCATTCTGTTTGGTATGATCGTGAACCTCTTTGCAAAAGAGGACTTTGAAGACCAGCGAGAGGACTGAGCATGTACCTCATCTGTGTCGAAGGTGGCGACGGGTCAGGGAAGGGCGAAGCCGCCAGAATTCTCGGTGAGTTGTTGAACGAGTTCCCGTTTCCTGAGGTCGTGATGACCCACGAGCCCCGGCGGCACAGCGAACTCGGGAAGTTGGCGCTGCAATCGGTCAAACTCGGCAACAAAACGCCCCTCGAAGAAGCCGGTTTGTTCGCCGCTGACCGCCTTGACCACTCCCACACCTTCATTCGCCCTCACCTCGCCAGCGGGGCGGTGGTCATCTCCGACCGAAACATCCATTCTTCGCTCATCTACCAGGGAGTCGTGGGTGATTTGGGCCTGGAAAAAGTAGCCAGCATGAACGCTGCAGCGATGATTCCCGACTTGGTTTTCTGGATTGATTGCGACCCAAAGAAAGCGATGAAGCGCATCAAATCAGGCACTTTAAGGATGACCAGCCAAAAGCAAGAATATTTCGAAACTCAAGAAATTCAAACCTCGCCTCGACGAAGATGCGGTTCGTGCAGAATTACGGAAGTTGTTGAATGACAGCACAAAGGAATTCAATAGCCACAAGCACCCTCAAGACTTCCA
>CALGEM010000111.1 GCA_937881505.1 uncultured euryarchaeote | reverse complement strand
CACTATTGAAACTGAGGCATCAAACTGGTTGTGCCTTGCTTCACATTCCATGCCCTTCCCCGAGAGGCCTTATAGCCAAAAGTAATTGAGCATAATGCTATTAGAATTTTAGATTCCGTCATATATTGGTGTTGTGAAAATATGGCAATCGTGCAAGTTATATTCCAACATCTTGAATAATTTGAAGTCCGGCCTCTAAAAGTGAGGCTGTTCATTGTGTCGGATTTGAATGTGGTGAACCCGGTTTCAAAGACACTCACCGCCGTTCCGGAAGCCTTACGAAATTTGTGGGCACATCGGGGCTTGATTCGAAACTTCACGAGCAGGGACATCTCTCAACGCTATCGTAACTCCATCATCGGATATTTTTGGACCGTGCTCGAACCTTTGCTCCTCTCAGCCGTCTACTACTTCCTCTTCACCATCATATCAGGCAATCCGGAAGAACGGTACCCTTTGTGGATCATTCTCGGTGTGGTAACCTGGCAATTTTTCTCAAGAGGACTCAACGAATCCGTGAATTGCTTGACGGGCAACAAGAACATGATTCGCCAAATCTACTTCCCAAGAGAAGTTTTTGCAGTTTCAAAAGTGCTTGCCCAGTTGATCGTGACATGCATGAGCCTCTTCGTTGCCGTACCGTTTTTGATGTACCTTGACATCTCCCTCACCTCTCAAATCATCTATGTTCCGATTGCATTGTTGCTGGTCACCCTCCAAGTCTTGGGCGTAGGTTGGCTGTTTGCCGTACCCAATGTGCATCACGGCGATATTGCCCACATGACCCGATTCATCACGCGTGCAGGGTTTTTCGTTTCGCCCGTCATGTGGACCATCAGCATGGCCAAAGGCGGTCGGGCTGAGCTACTGGATTACCTGTTCCTCAATCCGATGGTGTTGCCCCTTGAACTGATGCGTTCAGGATTTGACGGAACGGAGGTACCTGTCCCGACGTGGGCCGTTGCGTGGTGCTTGTCGTTCACGTTCGGTATGCTGATTCTTGGCCTCACCGTGTTCAAAAAGACCGAAGCAAAGGTGGTGAAGCGGTTATGAGCGACCATTCCATTGTTTTGGAAAACATTGAGCTCTCTTT
>CALGEM010000110.1 GCA_937881505.1 uncultured euryarchaeote | reverse complement strand
TTTGCCCTCGCCCTCCCTGTCTTTCTCCTCTCGATGGTGCTGGATGACCTCGGTTCCGCCGGCCCGCTTGACCTACGTTTGACCCTCGCCATGCTGGCCGCCTTACCGGTCTACTTCTATTCCGGGGCTGAGTTCCATCGGCAAGCCTGGGCGGCATTGCGCCGTGGAACAGCCAACATGGACGTGCTGGTCCATCTGGGCACCACCGTCGCCATGGTGTGGTCGTGTTTGGTCACTCTCTCGCCCGTGCTCGGGTTCCTTCCGGCCTTTGTGGGTGAAGCCGAGCACGTCTTCTTTGACGGTGCTGCGTTCATCATCGCTTTCGTCCTGCTGGGCAACCTTCTGGAAGCCAACGCCAAACTCAAGGCCACCGATGCGGTTCACAGCCTCATGCGCCTGCAACCCAAGGAAGCGTGGGTAGTGGTCGACGAAGGGACGGTTGGTACACCGGTGGAAGAGGTTGCCCGTGGCACCCTGCTCAAGGTTCGGGCTGGAGAAACGGTTCCCCTCGATGGTGAGGTGGAGAACAGCACGGCCCTCTTGGACGAATCCATGATGACAGGCGAGTCCTTTCCCGTTCGCAAGAACGAGGGCGATACCGTCTCTGCAGGCACCATCGTCCTTGACAGCACGCTCTATGTCCGAACCACCTCGCTTGTGGGCGACACCATGTTGGCCAACGTGATTCGTTTGGTTGACGAAGCCCAGACGGGCAAAGCCCCCATTCAACGGTTGGTGGACCGGGTGGCGAGCGTCTTCGTGCCCATCGTCGTTCTTGCCGCCCTGCTGGCCGCCGGCGTGTGGTGGGCCATGGCCGAGACCTTGGCACCGAACAGCAGCATGGGTCCAAGCGAGATGGCCGTCATGGTGCTCGTAAGCACGCTTGTGATCGCTTGTCCCTGTGCGCTGGGGCTGGCCACACCCACGGCCCTTGTGGTCGGTACGGGACGAGGTGCACGCTACGGTTTGCTCATCAAGGGCATTGAGGCGCTTGAACAAGCCCACGCCACCTCGACCGTGGTTCTCGATAAAACGGGCACCATCACCGCCGGTGCGCCCCGCGTCAGCCACATCGAATTGCTCGACAGCGACGTGCAAGAGATGCTCTGTCTGGCCTCCGCGCTTGAAGCCGAATCCACCCATCCACTGGCGGGCGCCGTCCACACGGCATGGGAAAACATCGGTTATGCTCGCCCCGAAGTAGCGGACGTGCGCACCTTCCCCGGACTTGGCTTGGTGGGTAAACTGGACGGGGAAGCCGTCGCTGTGGGCAACCTCGAGCTGATGGAGGAATTGCTCACCGACCTGCCCGAAGACCTCAACGAAAAGGTGGCCCTTCGCGCCCGCCGTGGCACCACCGTTGTCCTCGTCGCCAAAGGACAGCGCCTTCTCGGTTGGCTTGAGTTCAGTGACCGCATCCGAGAAACGTCCGAGGCCGCCGTCAAGCGACTCAAGCAGATTGGCATCAACGTCGTCATGTTGACCGGCGACCGCGAAGAAGTCGCCCAAACCGTAGCCGACGCCGTGGGCATCACCAACATCGTCGCGGGCGTCAAGCCCGACGAGAAAGCAGAGCACATCCGACGCTTGCAAGACGACGGCGTCGTGGCGATGATCGGCGACGGCATCAACGACGCCGCCGCCCTCACGCTGGCCAATGTTGGCATTGCCATGGGTGCTGGCAGTGAAATTGCACTGGAAAGCGCCGACATCGTCCTGGTGCGCAACGATTTAGCCGATGCGGTTGCGGCCCTCGAACTGGGTCGAGCGACCATGACGCGAATTCGCACGAACCTGGCGTGGGCCTTCGTCTACAACCTCATCGGCCTGCCTCTCGCCATGGGGCTGCTGTTCCCTTGGACGGGATGGCTGCTCCCGCCAGCTTTTGCTGCTGCGGCGATGTCGCTGTCCTCGGTCAGCGTGGTCAGTAACTCGTTGGTGTTGCGCTGGTGGCAGCCCTCTGCAAAACTGCGTTCCGGCGAAATTTGAGCCTCAAGAACCTTGGGTCCTTCGCTCCAATTCCTCATCGAATTGTTTCCATAACTCCTGTTCAATCTCTCTCCGAAGTTGAACCTCAAGTCCCTCCCGTACTTCAGCCTCGATGCGCTGAGTAATTTGGTGCTCGGCTGTTGCAAGTGTTTCCGTGCGGACGCGGTCAACATAGATCTCCACTTCTTCCCGCGTGTAGAGGTCGCCCATTTCTGTTAGAGCCCGTTCAATTCCTTCCTGCAACAACAAGTCAAATTCTTGCGTTAGACGATTGACGATGCTCAATTCCCACACATTAACAGGTTGAGGCAGGTCCATATTGGACACGGTGTTGCGTAATGTTTGGACCACATTACCAGGAACTGCCTCGCCCAAATCGTACCGTCGAGCACCGGAGACAAAACCAACCAGCGCCTGAATCCATGCCTCCTGCGTAATGGTGGCGCCGCATCCAGGACAGTCGACCTCGGTGGCGTCACTGGGCTC